>DATNBP010000125.1:0-13000 GCA_035572015.1 Puia sp.
GGTTCGAGAGTACGGGCGCGTCGGGTCCCTGGAAAGCGAGCCTCGAGCGGCCGGAGGAGATTGAACGGATCCCGCCCCAGTGCCCTTTGTACTATTGTCGATTCGTGTACATATATGGGTACGACAAGGACTATATTTACACCGGATACACATCCGGCTATCTCAATGCGTTTGCCGACGGCGGCACAGTAGTATACGGCACTGGGTACCCGTATTCCGCATGGATGGGGAACGACTATTATCCCCAACCCCGCACCTGGGGTTTCAATGCGCGATACAGCCCGTGGTTCGGCTGGTGTTTCGGCGCCGATGCCGGCCTGGATTGGCTCAACAACAGCGCAGCCTGGGGGAAGGGATATTGGAGCGGGGGGTGGTGGGGCGCGCCCGGCTACAGACCACCCTTTTTCTGGCATTCCATGAACGGCCGGCCAACGTACCAATGGAACATCTCCGTGCCTGAGAGCGTCAACTATAACAACGATCTATATGAGGCCTTTCGTCAGCCGGTCTCCGCGGCCGGGACACAACTTCTGCTCCAGGATGGTTCGGGCAGCGTTTGCAGGCCAGTCGGCGCCGGCGGATGGGAATGGCGCCGCGGTAATGCCTGGATCGCCGTCACCGACGGAAATGCCATTGCAGTGTTGAACCGGCAATTGTTGTTGACAGCCAGAAGCCGGATGCGCCAGCAGAATTTCCTCCAAGCCTGGGCGGCCGGCTGGACGGCCGAAAAGAACGGAGGTAATCCATGAGCCCCGCCCCGCGTAAAAAGCTATTTTCATCCGCCTGGTTCTATATCATCGCGCTGATCCTCCTGGCCATCCCCTTCGTTTTCAGCAGGAGCTCGGCACAGCCGATTGTCATCAGTTGGAGCGAGTTCGAGGGCAACGTGCTGCCCAGACACGCGGTCGACAGCCTCGATGTGGTCAACAATGAATTTGCGGATGTGTATATTAAAAGGCAGTTTGCGGATGACCCCTATTTCAAAAAGGTCATGCATCCCAACCCGGACAAGCCGGTGGAAGCCGGTCCTCATTATCGGTTTACCATCGGATCCGTGGAGCGCCTGGAAACTAAATTGGCAGAGACGGAAGGGAATCTTCCGGCCGCCGAACGGATAAAATTGAATTTCAGCCGGCATAGTTCTTCCATCACGGACCTGCTTGGCTGGCTCCTGCCCATTGCGCTGCTGCTGATCCTCCTTCGGACGATCATGAAATCTCCGTTCCCCGGCAACCCGGATGCAGGGACCGGCGCGTTCAGTTTCGGCCAGTCCACCGCCACCCGCCAAACGGAAGCCAACCACAGCACGATCACGTTCCAGGACGTGGCCGGGCTAACCGAAGCCAAACAGGAAGTAAAAGAAATCGTCGATTTCCTGATGGCGCCGGAGACCTACACGCGATTGGGGGCGAAGATCCCGAGGGGCGTGATCATCGTCGGGCCGCCGGGAACAGGCAAAACCCTGCTGGCCAAGGCAGTGGCGGGAGAAGCGAAAGTGCCGTTCTTTTCGATATCCGGGTCGGAATTTGTGGAACTGTATGTGGGCGTGGGTGCGTCGAGAGTGCGCGACCTTTTCCGCCAGGCGAAAAAAGAAGCGCCCTGTATCATCTTCATCGACGAGATCGATGCGGTGGGCAGATCCCGGAGTCACAATTCAGTGTTCGGCAACGCGAACGACGAGCGCGAGAGCACGCTCAACCAACTGTTGACCGAAATGGATGGCTTCAGCACGAATAGCGGAGTGATCGTGCTTGCTGCCACCAATCGCGCCGACATGCTGGATCCGGCGTTATTGCGGCCCGGAAGGTTCGACCGGCATGTTTACCTCGAGCTTCCCGACCCGGGGGAACGGGAAGCGATCTTCCGCGTGCATTTGAAGCCGCTCAAACTGGCGGATAGCGATATCGACGCTGGCTTCCTCGCCTCCCAGACACCGGGGTTTTCGGGTGCCGACATCGCCAATATTTGTAATGAAGCCGCCCTTTTTGCGGCCCGGAGAAAAAGCGCCACCGTCGAAAAAACCGACTTCGTGGAAGCTATTGACCGGATCGTTGCCGGCGGCCTGGAGAAAAAAAATAAAATCATTTCGCCCGCCGAGAAAAAAGTAATTGCCTATCACGAAGCGGGCCATGCGGTGGTCAGCTGGTATCTCCGCCAGGTCGACCCGCTTGTCAAGGTATCCATCATCCCCCGCGGAAAAACCCTTGGCGCAGCCTGGTACCTGCCGGAGGAGCGACAGATCCGGACCGCCGCCGCCATCCGGGAAATGATTTGCGCCTCACTCGGCGGCCGTGCCGCGGAAGAGCTCATTTTTGGCGAATTGTCTTCCGGAGCGTTGGACGACCTGGAAAAGGTAACCCGTCAGGCCTATAGCATGGTAGCCTATTACGGATTCGACAAGAAGATCGGCCCGGTTAGCTTTTACGATCCAGCCGGCGGCCGCGAACCGGCATTTCAAAAGCCGTACAGCGAAGAGACCGGCCGGATGATCGATGAATCGGTGCGCCAGCTCCTTGCGGGTGCTTACAGTCAAACCCTGGAACTACTGAGCCGCCACCGAGATGCATTGGAAAAGCTGGCAACCGAGCTGCTGGAAAAGGAAGTCGTTTATAAAGACGGCCTCCAAAAGATCCTTGGCAGCCGGATGGCGGCCACGGTACCGGTCAGGTATGAGCGATAAAGACCGGCATCTTGTGCTCGTGCACGACTTGTTTCGAAAAACTTTCGCGGCCGATAAAGGAGAAAGGCGAGCGCCCGAATGAACCTGCAATGAGCATCACGTTTTTCTTATCCCCTATCCAGTTAGCGAAAAAGTGGGCGGCCTTAAATTGCAGTCGCGAAAAATTCATGCTGTTGAAATGAAGCCGCGTAAACTCCTTAAGCAGATCCAGGTCCGGGATCTCCGTCTTGTCGTCTTCCTTTACATACACGAATTCAGTGGGAAGATCGGTGTATTCCGGAAAAAGATATACGAATTGCTTGATCGCGTGAAGGCTATCGCGGCTCCCGTCATACCCGATGATCAGGTGTTCCGGCCTTGTGTACCGTTCAGGCAGGATCATTACCGGGCATTCAGCCGCATGCAGTGCCTCCCGCAGGAAAAGATTGGGTTGCGACGGATCCACCTCTCCATAGAACTGTTCCCCGCTGAGGATGGCCAGATCGGCAAACCTAGACTCTCGGGCAAATAACCGGATGTCCCACGCGTCTTCATTCGGATGAACCTGGTATTTCAGGTGCGCATCAGAGCATTTCCGGGCAAAGATGGCCTTATTCGCCTGGAGCGACTGCAACTCCCTGTCATGCAGCCGGTCATACGGGCCGACCGCGGGAATAAACCCGACCGTGGCCATCGCATCGACATCGATCGTATCGAAAAACAAGCCGGCGATAGTGAGATACCTATCGTCATCCAGCGATTGCAGGAAGCGAAATGCCCCATTCGGGAACTCTTTTCCGCCGCCGACAAATAGTATTCTTTTCATTTCGTATTTGATTTTTACGTGATAACGTGAAGATAAATCCGTGGAAGGGCCGGAATCCTGACTTTTCGCGGGAGACCGCCTGATCCTTGTCAACCGCCATGGGGTGGTGACTCAGGAAGCATCCTGCCCGTCGTCATAGATTCCGCAGTTCGTTGAAATTAGCTTAGCAGAAATAACGGTCATGAAATCCATCGTAGTTCCGGTCAATTTCAGCCTGACCTCCACCCATGCGGCACATTACGCCGCCGACCTGGCAGCAGCGATCGGCGGTCAACTGCATCTCATTCACGTTTTCCAACTACCGCCGGTCGTGCTGGAAAACCCGATGCCCGACAGCGCGATAGACGCATTGCGGGACTCCGCTGCCGATCAGCTAAAGGCCCTAACCGGTGAGTTGGCAAAGCGGACGGCTGGACACGTGCCGATCGACACGGTTATGGAAACCGGAGCCGTAAGTTACAGACTCGGAAAATATTGCGAAGCAATCAAACCTTTTATGGTGGTCATGGGCGCCGTGGCATCCGCGTTTGATCGCTTTCTGGCCGGCAGCCCGACGCTGGAAGCCCTCCGGCATCTGCCTTATCCGCTCCTCGTGATCCCCGCGAATGTGGAATTTGAAAAACCCGAACGGATCCTGCTTGCCTGCGATTTCGAAGACATCGAAAACGGTATGGCCGGCGCGGTGACATTCCTTCGTGACCTGAAGGACCTGTTCGGGCCGGATTTCCAGGTGATCAACGTGACAACGGCCGCTGAAGAAGGCCAGGGAGAAGCAAAATACGCCTTTAGCGCATGGCGCTCCCGGCTGAGGGACATTCACCCCGAGTTAAACTTTCTCCATACACGTACCGTCGTAGACGGTGTCGAAGAGTACCTCGACGAACACCCGGCGGATTGGCTGATCGTATTCCCCAAAAAGCACGCGTTCCTTCATAGGAGCCAGACGCGAAAGCTCGTCCTTCACAGCCACGTTCCGGTCATGAGCATTCACGAAAAAACCACTGCACCATGAAATCAATTCTCGTTCCGGTGAATTTCTCCGCTTGCGCTTCCAATGCAGCCCACTACGCTGCCGACCTCGGCGCAGCCCTGCATGCGCAGATTCACTTGCTGCATGTCGTCCAGATCCCCCTGGCCAGCGCTGAAATGGCAATGACGGAAGACCTCTATAACCGGGTCCTGGATTCGGCGGACGAAGGGCTAAAGGAATTGCAGCGGGATATTCTTGCGCGCACTTCCGGGCAAGTAAAGATCCAGTTGCATTTGCAAACCGGAAACATTACCGCGGAGGTTACCGAAATTTGCCGGACGGTATCCCCGTACCTGATTGTATTCGGGGTGACCGCCCCGACATTCGAAAAATTCCTGGCAGGCAGCCCGGTCAACGCGTTGCTCCACCTGCGCTATCCGATCCTCGTTGTTCCCGAAGACGCGGCCTGGCATCCTTACCGGACCATTGCGCTCGCCTGCGATGAAACCGACGTGAATCGCGGCGTACCTCACTCGATGCCGCTGTTGCGGGAGCTTCAGCAACGGTTTCACCCGACAATCGATTTGGTTACGGTGGAAACCAGCGAAGTGCTGAGCAATGAGGCCTGCGGCTTCGAGTCGGGTGAATCCAGACCGATAAGCGGCCTGAACCCAAACCGGCATTATGTCCGGACGCACAGCGTCCTGCAAGGGCTCGAACAATGGCTCGGCAGCCGGCCGGCGGATCTGGCCGTAGTTTTTCCGAAACACCATTCGTTTCTGGAATTCCACACGAGCCGGTCGCGGGCGCTCGCTAAGAACTCCCGGATCCCGATCCTCAGTTTGCCTGAATGAATCTTTCATCAAACAACACGTATATGAAACAGAACATGGGAAAAATCGACCGGGCCGTCCGCATCATCGGCGCAGCCGTCATCATCGATCTTTTCTTGCAGCATATCATTACAGGCTGGGTGGCCTATGTGCTTTGGGTAGTCGCCGCCATATTTCTGCTGACAAGCCTGGTAGGCACTTGCCCGCTGTACAGCCTGTTTCACTTTCGGACGAACCGCGGGAACAAGCCGGGAAACTAACCTATGAGAAAACCGGCGCTGCTGCCCTTGCTTTTTGTCGCGATCCATGCCGCCGGTCAGCAATTCCCGGCGCTGCGTAATCCCGGCCTGGTCCGTGAATTCTACGCAACAAGGGCCGGCGAACTTTTCTGGTTCGATCGTCCGGGTTCCGACAGCATTCGAAAAGCCTTTTGGCGATTCATCGGCAACAGCCGCCAGTTCGGACTCGACAGCAGCCGGTATCATTATTCGTTCATCCGGGAAATGGCGTTGAAAGATGGTGACCCGGCGGACAGCCTGGCAGCGCGGTCGTATGACTCCCTTTTTACGGATGCCGTCTTCAGCTTCTGCAAGGACCTCCACGAAGGCAGCGACGCTTTCGATCACCCGCGCAATGATGAATTTGCAAGCGTTGCCGCAAGTACGGACCGCTTGCTGCTGACCGAACTTCCGGGAATAACCACCGCCTCGCGCCTCGTCGGACTGGTGGACAGCCTGGAACCCCGGAGCGCCGGCTACCTGGCCTGCCGGCAGGTACTCCGTCTGGAACTGGATTCCGGCCGAAACGAAAAGACCCTGAACATCCTCCGGTCGTCTCTTGACTATTACCGGTGGATAGCACAATTTGGATTCCGGGAATATATCGTCGTCAATATTGCCGCTGCCAGGCTCAGGCTCTACCAGAACGACAGCGTGACATTGGAAATGAAGGTGGTCGCGGGAAAACCGTCGACCCCTACACCACGTTTCTCCGCGCGGTGCACGGAAGTGGTGCTGTATCCCTACTGGAATATCCCCCGGCGCATTGCCCTGAAAGAGTTCGTACCGTTGTTCAGGGACAAACCGGAACTGGCCGGGCAACTCGATATACAGGTCCTGGATGACCATGAACGGATCGTCGACGCCCGTCTGCTCCCCTGGTCAAAATTCTCCGGATCCTGGTTCCCCTATCGCCTGCGCCAGGTAACCGGTTGTGCGAACGCGCTCGGCGTTATCAAATTCGAATTAACCGACCGGTACGATGTCTATATGCATGATACCAACCTGAAATCGGCATTTGCATCCGGCAGCCGCTACTACAGTCATGGCTGCATCCGGCTTGAGAAGCCCTTCCTGTTGGCTAAAACCCTCCTGGGCGCAAAGCTTGACACGATGTACCTGGCTGAATGCCGGCCCGACCAGCAACCCTCACGCATCAGGTTGCCGCATCCGGTGCCCGTGCTCGTCGTCTATATGACCGCTGAAGCGGATACCCGGGGGGCCATCAGTTGGTATAAAGACGTGTATCACTTATTGACAAAATAGCGTTCATCGTCCGTGCACGCGGCGATAGAACCACTGCTTCATCAGCTCTGCTGAACAGACATAGCAGGCAACGATGAGGGCGATCCACCCGTAAACCGACAGTGCCACTGGCCGGAACCCAAACAACCTCGCAGGGGGAAGCAGCGGGAATGTAAGAACAAAAACCGCGATACCGGCCGTAGCGATGGCCAACCATTTCCCGGGCAAACTTTTTACGAAAGGCATCCTTGTTCTGACCACCAGGACGATGAGACTTGCTGAAAGCACCGATTCGATGAACCACCCGGTCTGGAAACCTGCCTCACCGGCCTTCATCACCAACAGGAGCAATCCAAACGTCAGGTAATCGAAGATAGAGCTCAGCAGCCCGAATATGACCATGAATCGTTCGATGAAATGGATATCCCAACGCCGGGGAGCCTCGATCGTCACCTTGTCCACCCGGTCGGTGGCGATGGTCATTTCCGGCAGATCGGTCAATACATTGATGAGCAATATTTGCTTGGGAAGCAGCGGCAGGAAGGGAAGGAACAGCGAAGCGCCGGCCATGCTGAACATATTGCCGAAATTGGCGCTGGTCGCCATGAACACATATTTCAAGGTGTTCATAAAAGTCCTCCGGCCGACAAGGATCCCTTCCAGAAGCACATCCAGGCCGCGGTCGAGGAGCACAATATCCGCAGCAGCCTTCGCAACGTCCACCGCGTCATCCACGGAAATGGACACGTCCGCCGCATGCATCGCCGGTGCGTCATTGATCCCGTCGCCCATGAACCCGACGACATGGCCCGCTCTTTTCAACTGCAGGAGAATGCGTTCCTTCTGGTTGGGCTCCACCTCCGCGAAAATATCGGTCCGCGGCGCCTGATGTCTCAATGCATCGTCCGTCATCCGGCGGATCTCGGCTCCGGTGAGGATGACCGGTTGATCCATGCCGATCTGACGGGCAATATTATCCGCCACCAGGGCATTATCGCCGGTGATCAACTTTAATCCGACACCCAACTGTCGCATCCTGTCGATCGTCTGCGCCACATTCGCTTTCGGCGGGTCATAAAGGACGATAAAACCCAGGAAAGTCATCCCGGTTTCGTCGCCACGCGTAAAATCGCGATCGGGAGAAACCCGTTTATACGCGATTCCCAGCACCCGGTTACCCTGCGCGCTGAGTTGCCCATACCGGTCGAGGATTTGCTTCCGCTGCGTCTCGATCGGAAAGTCTCCCTCGCCGGGCCCTTCGGCCTGTGTGCAAATAGCCAGCATTTCTTTCAGGGCCCCCTTGGTGATCGCCAGGCATCCGAATGGCCCCAGGACCTGAACCGTCAGCCGCTTCCGGAGAAAATCATAAGGCACTTCCGCCCGGACCGTGACATCCGCCGCAGGCGCGCCGCCTGCCGCGCAGATCGATTCATCGATCGGATTACGGAAACCGCGTTGCAGCCCGGCATTCCATGCGGCATACTCCAGTGCTTTCGCCGAATGGCGGCCGTTGACATCGACCACCTCGCGAAGCGTTACCTTTCCTTCCGTGATCGTCCCCGTCTTGTCGGAACAGAGGATATCCATGCTGCCAAAATTCTCGATGGATGAAAGCCTTTTGACAATCACCCTTTTTTGTGCCATCGCCCGCGCGCCCACGGACAGGTTCACCGTGATGATGGCAGGAAGCAACTGCGGGGTGAGGCCGACGGCAAGGGCAAGCGAAAACAAGAAGGAATCGAGGACAGGCTTATGCAGGAGCACGTTGATCGCAAAAATGACCAGCGTGAGGATCAGCGTAATTTCCATCAACAGGTATCCGAACCGCCGGATCCCGCGCTGGAACTCCGTTTCCGGCTGGCGCGACCGCAACCGCTCCGAGATCCTGCCGAATTCCGTTTCCTTTCCCGTACGGATGACCAGTGCCCGGGCACTCCCGCTGATCACATGAGAGCCCATGAAAAGGGTGTTGCTACGGGCGGACAGCACGGCATCGGGCGCGACTATGCCGACATTTTTCTCCACCGGAAACGTTTCCCCGGTGAATGCCGCCTCGTCAACGAACAATTCATTCGATTCCAACAACAGGCTATCCCCGGGAATGACATCACCGGCGGCCAGATTGACCAGATCCCCCGGCACGACCTGCTCCATCGGCCACTCGCCTTCCCGGCCGTCTCTTACCAGTCTGCAACGGATCTGCACGAGCTGCAGCAAGGATGCAACCGCCCGGCGAGCGCCCCTTTCCTGCCAAAAGCCCAGGCAACTGCTGATCAGGATAATGATCAGGATAATGATCCAATCCGTCGTATCCCCGAGCACCATCGAAAGGATCGAAGCCGCGATGAGCAAGACCGTTACAGGGCTTTTGAATTGAGAAAGAAACAGGCCCACAACCGGGCTGCCGCCCCGCTCCTTCAATCTGTTCGGGCCGATCTGCAACAGCCTGTCGGCCGCCACGCCGGCTGCCAACCCGCTTTCGCTACTGGACAATACCTGCATCGCCTCAGTGCGGTCGAGGCTCCAAAACTTATCTATCCCTGCCCGGCTCATTTGGGCGATGGCCCTGCGGCCTGCTTTTCGAGTTTCGCTGTTAACTCTGCCAGGACCTGCTGTGCGGCCTCCCGGTAGGTATCCGCCGACCGGCGGACCCTAAAAGACTGCCCATATGTTGCCAGGTCAATTTGACAAGTCGTGCGTCCGGGATTTGTTCCCTGCACATAAAAGTCGACCTGAGCCCCCCGGACCGCCGGATAACTCCTGTGCAGCGCCAGCAATTTATCCCGCACATATCCCTCCTGGGCTTCGCCGCCGTCCATGGGACAAAATGTAATGTTCATAGCTTGAAGTTGTAAAGCGAACCTATTTCCTCCGCTTCGCTATTCTGCTGAGCAACATCAGGAATTTTCCTGATTGCAGTCAGCGGTCACCGGCACCATGCCGGGTAGCTTCGCTGCATGTCGCACATCATTTCCAGGCACGATATGATTGCACTGATCGGCCGTCGCTTCCAGGCGTTGGGTACGATCCATAGTGGCCTCCTTTTCGACCTGACAAGGGAAGAAAGCGCGATGCGCGACGGCATCGAGGCAGAAGACATCCACCGCTTCCGGGTGGAAATAAAAAAACTGCGGGCATTCCTCCGTCTGGTCAAACCGGGCCAACGACACGTCCTGCCCACCCATCTCCGGGAATATTACCGGTCGCTGGGAGCCATCCGCAACCTGCAACTGCAGGAACTACGACTCCTTGACGCCGCCACGGACGACCTCCGACGGCTCCCTGTCTATTCTGGCCTGCTCAGGTCGCAATTGTCAGTAGCCCTAAGACAGGCAAACGGCCTGGCCTCGGATGTCCTGCTACCGCACGCGCAATCCCGCGCCCTGGAGGACCTTCCCGCCGAGCTTGGAACGGAGACCATCCGCGACTTCCTCTGGAAGGCTTCTACCGGGATACAGTCGCTGATGGCGCCTGACGCAATGCTGACCGACAGGAACATGCACGAGCTGCGGAAGATCCTTAAGGACCTGAACTACAATCAAAAATACGTAGCGCATGAATCCGCTCACATTCTCCCGCCGGCGCTGACGGCCGGGAAAGAGAAGATCGAACCGCTCCTGGTCCTGCTGGGCCGGTTCCAGGACTGTTGTTCCGGGCTTCAGCTGCTGCGACCCGCAGGCGATAGCCATGAGCAAAGGCTGCTGGCTGCAACATCACGCGAATGGAAAAGGGAGAAGGAGAATATTCGGCGCCAATTCCGGGTAACGTATATTCCTATTTTCCAACGGCTGTTCATTTCCGGTCAGCAGCAGCTGTAAAAGCCTGGTTTACACAACTCCTTTGTCGAAAAACGAGCGATTTTCCGCCAATGCCACCATAACGAAAAAAACAGGCCCGGGTCCGAATGGCGCAACATCCTGCCAGATCGAAACCCAGGCCCCAACAAAACCTGTTAAGAAAACTGGCCTTGTTCATCTACCTGTACTCTGAGCCGCTTCGTGCCGTTTTGCAGCACTACTTTATACTTCTTTACCGCGCTTCCGCCATTGTTGTCAAAATACTTGACCAGATACACATCTTTTGAAATACCCCAATTCGGAAACCTGGTGACGATCGCTTTGGAGACCGTAGCCGGCAACACCAGATCTTTGTATTTTTCGGCCGTACGGAGCAATTTGCCGTTTTTATCATATGCGGCAAGGATTTCTCCCTCCGGCAGGCTGAAGGAGATAAAATAAGTCTCGTAGTCCTCTTCGTAAAACTCCGAGCTCTTGATGTCGTAGGCCGCTGCCGCCCGCTCCAGCCGCTGGGCCGGGATAGCAACCTCTTTGCCACCGACGTTTTTCAAGTACTTGTAGTTAGCCGCCGTGACAATAACCTCCGGCAGAGGTTGCTGACAGACCGCCGGCAAAGCATAGCCAAGCGCAGCGGCCACAGCCAGCACCATAAAATGAATTCTTTTCATACACGTAGTTTTTTATGTTTGAAATATTTTGTTCAAAATTACAGCAGGTGCATGGTCAATAACGCTGACAGCACTCATCGGTTCCGCTGATTGTTGTCAGAACGTCAGCCGATGAACACGACATTGTCGGCGACACGGGGATGCGGCGCCGGCGTTTCCAGCCCGTATCCCAACGAAATCGCCAGCATGACCTTTTCAGTGGGAGCAAGTGGGAGCGAGGCAACGACTTTTGTTTTCTCAACGAACCTGGCCAGGCCGATCGGACAGGTGGCAAGACCTAATGCCTGTGCCGCCAGCATCATATTTTGAGCACACATGCCGATATCCATCGGCGCCCATTCGTCTTCCCGCGGGCCCGTCAGGAAGATCACGACAGGAGCCCCATGAAAGATAGGATCGTCTGTAGTTTCCGGATTTTGGCCATGGGCCAGGTGGAATTGCCCCTCCAGTTTGGAAGCAATCTGTATCGAAAATACCCGGATGGTGCCGGGCGTATTCAATACATAGAATCTCCAGGGTTGCCGGTTCATGGCTGACGGCGCCATTTTGCCGGCGTCGATGACACTGGCCACCAGCCCGGGATTCACCGGCCGGTCCGCATAACGGCGAACGGCGCGCCGCTCATTGATGCAACTGATAAGATCCGTCGTATGGCTCTTTTCAATCGGTTCTGCAATCTGTTCCATATAATTCTGTTTAGCCATGGGAGACGAAGATGGGAAGGCTGCTCATCCGGAGAGTTCCGGTTTCATATTCAGGCTCGAAGAAGCTTGTCAATAGCCCATGACCGTATGGCCCCATGACCACAAAGTCTTGTCGTCTTTTGAGCAGGTAATGAAAAAGCGC
Organism: Puia sp.; assembly: GCA_035572015.1. Classification (GTDB taxonomy): domain Bacteria; phylum Bacteroidota; class Bacteroidia; order Chitinophagales; family Chitinophagaceae; genus Puia. The sequence goes on from DATNBP010000125.1 coordinate 12,123, forward strand.
CTCTGCGGTTTCGTCACCCTGGGCGACCCATTCGACATTACTGAAATGATACCCCAGCCACTCCGTAAGCCGGGCCTGATCCTCCGCCGGCACTTCCGCGGCGCGCAGGCCAATCACTTTCACGCGTTGTGAGCGCAACTGCGGAAACAGGTAAGCGAACTGTTTGATGGCGAACAGGGATGCCTTGCTCCCGTCGTAGCAAAAAGCAATATTGTCGATTCCCTGAAAATCGTCTGGCGAAATGATCACGGGGCACGCCGAGTCGTGGAGGATCCCCTTTACGAATTCGGTCGGCAGTTCCCCGCCGGCGCCCGAGAATGAATCCGCTCCGATGACCAGGAGATCCGCATAGCGGCTTTGAGCGATCAATTCCGCGGCCGCATCACCCTTGCCCAGATAGATCGCGGCGGGTATGTTGGCCCTGGCCACCGACTCATGGAAAGCCGTGATGTTCTCTTCCTGCCTTTCCAGCGGAGACACCAGGGTCTCTATTCCTGTAATGGTGATGGATGTGCCCGCCGCAACGGCGGTTTGCTGCTCTACGACAATTTGCTCCTCCGCTGTATTTTCGCCGGGAAATACGCCGGTAAGCCTGGACTGGGTCAGCACCGCAAGATGGCAGGCAAAATCAATAGCACCCTCATCAGCGGGCTCGCTGTCGAAGGCCAACAATATTTTTTCCATATAATTTTTATACAAAGCTAGTTTTCGGAGGTAAGCCCACCCATGACGGTTGTCACTGTCCCCGCTGATTGGCATCACGAATGAAGCAAACTCACCGCGAAAAAAAGGTCATGAGAAGGGTCAGTGGGAACGATGATCCGCATCATTCAGATACTTTCTCCGGCAGCATATCTTTACTCCACACATATTTTGTT
>DATNBP010000126.1:0-7487 GCA_035572015.1 Puia sp.
CCCGCACTGCCGTCATTAATTCATCGGTGATAGCGATCCCGTTCGCAACGGCAACCGACTGCAGTTCGTGCAACAGATTTGGAATATTTCGGGCCCTTTCCGGATCGCGGCGGATTTCGCCGATAGGCGAACGATAGTAGCAGGTCAGCGTCGCCATTACTGATATAAAAAGGAATTTTCGCCACAACTCGAGGTCGATATTGTCCGCAACGGTTGCCTTCATATCCGCCGATCCGAATATCGACGCGACTTTTTGCAAGTCCCCGGGGGACGCCTTCGCCGACCCGAAGACGATCTCTCGCAACGCACCGGTCTGTCTTACGATTCCCTTGCCGGTCTGCCGGGCGACGATATAGATGAGCCCGTCCCAGCACTCGATCCCCGGAACGATCGCCCTGACCTTGTCCGCTATCCCGATGCCGTTTAGCAGCGGCAAGATCACCGTCCCAGCGGCCAGGCAGCCGCGATAGGCGGTAAGCCCGGCTTCGAGATCGTATCCTTTCATCGCGCAGATCAGCAGGTCGACCGGGCCGATTTCCGCCGGGTCATCGCTCACCAGGTCGGGTCTTGCAACGATCTCTCCGTCTTCTGTGATCAGGCGAAGGCCATCTTTTTGCAACACTTCCCTGGTCTCGCCGCGGGCAACGAAAATGATCCGCACGCCGGGAACATGCGATGCTGCCAATTTGCCGCCGATATATCCTCCCACGCCGCCGATGCCTAGAATAGCGATGCTGTACTTTTTCATTTTAGCAGTAATTTTGCTTATCCATGGCGTCTATTGAAAAGATCGGTAAATTAAATATTTTCAGGGCATTCAGAAGTAAAAATTACACCTTATACTTTTTCGGCAGGGCCGTCTCGCAGTTCGGCACCTGGATGCAGCGGACGGCTGTGATCTGGTTGGTTTATTCGATCACAAAATCGGCCTTTCTCCTGGGCGTTACCGTATTCGCCGAGCAATTTCCCTCCTTCCTGTTCTCGATGCTGGGGGGTGTCGCTGCGGACAGGTACGACCGTTACCGGATCATCAAGATCACACAGATCGCCTCGATGGTCCAATCGGTATTGCTAGCCATCCTGGTATTCACCGGTCATGCCGCCGTTTGGGCGATCCTTGCTTTGAGTGTCCTGCTGGGGGTCATCAATGCATTTGACGTTCCTGCCCGCCAGGCGCTTCTTTACGAGGCGGTTGCGGATCCCGCCGACCTGCCGAACGCAATTTCCCTGACTACCGCCAGCGCCTGCCTGGCCCAATTGCTCGGTCCCGCGGCTGCGGGACTCGTGCTGAAAGCATTTGGCGCGGCGGATTGTTTCCTGGTCAATGCCGTCAGTTTTGGCGGGGTACTCGTTTCATTGCTCCTGATGACCTTGCCGCCCTATAAGCCCGAAGCCCTCCGCAGAAAGATCGTCAACGATCTGGCGGAAGGCTTCAGGTATTTGAGAAAGACGCCGGCCATCGCCCGAACCATCCTGTTTCTTGCCATCGTAAGCCTGATCATTCTGCCGTACAACACCTTGCTTCCGGTCTTCGCCAAACTCGTCTTCCATGGCGACGCATCGACTTTTGGGTATATCACGAGTTTTGTAGGAGTAGGGGCTGTCGCCGGCACGGTCTTCCTGGCCTCGCGCAGGCCGGAGGCGCACCTGAGAAGGATATTGTTCTACAGCACGGCGGTCCTTTGCGCCGGCCTGATATGTTTTGCATTGACGAGCAATTTCCCGCTGGCGATGTTGTATGCAGCCATGACGGGCTTCGGCGCCATCGCCCAATTCGCGGTTTGCAATATCATCGTCCAGTCGGAATCCGCCCCTGAAATGCGGGGCCGCGCCATTGGCATCCTGATGATGGCGATGTTCGGTACCGCGCCGCTGGGCAGCCTGCTGGTCGGCGCCGTGTCGCAGCGGATCGGGGCGCCCGTAACCGTCCTGGCGGAGGGCATCATCGGAGTTATCGTCATTCTCGGATTTGCCAGTTTCCTCACCAGGCCGCGCTCGGGGCATTTTGTGCACAGGCAAGCCGGTAATCGTCCGGCATAAAAAGGCTTACTATTTTGAATACGACGGTAAAGTGTGGACGTCTATCCTTGCGCCTGTCCTGGAGCAGCGTGCCGGGTAGCTGCAACGGCCGGTTTCGATTCCATTTTATCTTTCTTACGCGCCGAATCTGCCAGCAAGAGCATGACCCCTATGTATCCGATGATCGTCAGCACCCGCGTCAGTTCGAGCCCTCCCGGACCCAGTGGTCCGCGAATAGCCGTCGGGATATGGATGATAAGACACCACAGGAATAACATCAGCGCCACGAGTTGCGCGACAAGTTGCAGCCGGATGCGGAAAATGATGGCCACACCGGCGCCGATCAGCGCGGTTCCTGCAAAATAGGTCCAGAAATAATGAGCAGGTATCCAGCCTGGGACCATTTCAGAAACAAGTCCGGCGAATAAAAAGTGGTCCGTCCCATAGGTGATGAGCATGATCGAAAAGAAAAGGCCGCCAAGCGGGATCAGTTTTCCCAGCCGGCGGATCAACGTTCCGCCGCCCGAATATGCTGGAAACGACCCCGCAAATATAAGCGATGCCCCGCCCCAGGCCGACTCCTGCACGACAGCCGACCATTCGAGCAGGTTGTGCGGCCCGGTCGCGAAGTAATAAGGAACCTGCGCCAGCACGTCCAGCGCAAGGAACACACCTGCGGAAACGAGGGCGACCTGGTACGCCTTCCGGTTGAGCAGCATTGCCGCACCGGATAAGATAAAAAGGATACACCAGGTGTAGGCGATCCAACGATAACCGCCGAAGCTCCCGAGGATATCCGGAAAAAACGTGCTGTTGATCGCGCCATAGTATAGTTGTTCTATTCCGATCGCGATGATGGAAATGCCATAGGCCTTCCGGCTGAGCTGAATGAGGGATCCCATTGATGAGGCGGATTTTCAACCTAAGCTACACATTCCCCGCTGCAATTGTGCGGATCCGGACAGGAACGATACCGAAAATGAACAGAAAGCTTGCGTCAAATTTAGCTAACACATTAACAAGCAATAATATACGATTGTGGCATGAAATTCACCGTGATCCATAAATCATCATCATGATCAGGAGCTACTTTACCATCGCCTGGCGGAGCCTGCTGCGGAACCGGCGGTCTTCTGTCATCAATATTTGCGGGTTGACCTTCGGCATCGCCTCCAGCCTGTTGATCCTGCTATGGGTCAGGGACGAGCGAAGCGTAGATGCCTTCCATGCCAACGGCCGGCTGCTTTACCAGGTTTATGAACGGGATCACTTTGACGGTAAAGTGACGGCCGGCTATCCCACCCAGGGCCTGCTGGCCGGCGAACTGAAGCGGCTTATTCCCGGTATTCAATATGCGGCAGGGACAGAAGCAACCGCGCCGCCGGGAGCGGGCAACACCCTGGCAGCCGGCGACAAGATCATCAAGATGAACGGCCTCTTCGCCGGAGAAGACCTGTTCCGGATGTTCAGCTTCCCGCTGCTGCAAGGGGAACCGGCGACGGCGCTGAGCAATCCCGGTACCATTGCGCTATCCCGGAAGGCCGCAACCTATTTTTTTGGCAGTCCCGACGCGGCGATCGGCAAAGCCCTCCGCTTCGATAACCAAAAGACCTTGCAGGTTTCGGCTGTCTTCGGGGACATTCCCGCCAACTCCTCGATCCGCTTCGAATTTCTTCGTCCCTGGACGGACTTTGTCAGGGAAAATGACTGGGTAAACAACTGGGGCGACACCGATCCCCAAACCTATATACAGCTGAGGCAGGGCGCCGACGCTGCAGCCGTGGGGAACCTGATCCGGGATTTTGTATACCGGTACCGTGGCCGGACGGAAGACACACACACCGAACTGGCGCTCCAGCCATTTCCCGAAAAATACCTGCACTCCGTTTTCAAAGACGGCCGGCTCGACGGCGGGAGGATCGAATATGTGCGGCTTTTTACGCTGGTGGCGATCTTTATCCTGGCGATCGCCTGTGTGAATTTTATGAATCTCGCCACAGCCCAATCTGCACGGCGGGCGAAAGAGGTGGGGTTGCGAAAAGTGATCGGAGCAGCCCGCGGGACGCTGATCGGCCAGTTCATCGGCGAGGCGTTTTTGCTGACCTTCCTGTCGGTCGGATTGGCGCTGTTGCTTGTCTGTGCCGTGTTGCCGGCTTTTAACGGATTGACCGGAAAACAGCTTGTGCTTCCCCTTGCCGAACCCGTGTTCTGGGTCACGCTCTCGGCCATGGTCTTTGTCACGGGCCTGGTTTCGGGCAGTTACCCGGCATTTTTTCTTTCGTCCCTGCAACCGGTGACGGTACTGAAGGGCGCCTCGAAATTCCGCGGTCCGGCGGCCTGGTTCCGGAAAGGTTTGGTCGTGTTCCAATTTTCACTTTCGGTGATCCTCATTGTTTCGACCATCGTCTTCTACCGCCAGACCGCATATATCCAGTCCATGGACATCGGATACGATCGCGAGAATTTGATCTACCTTCCATTGGAAGGAGATCTGGTACGGCACTATGAACAATTCAAAACGGAGGCGGAAAGGTTGCACGGCATTCTCGACGTTTCGAAAATGCGGAATTCGCCGACGGTTATCGAGCATCATACCGGCAGCATCAGCTGGTCCGGCAAGGATCCGAATGTACAGGTACATTTCGCCGACGTCGTAGTGGGATATGATTTCGTGAAGACGCTGAAACTCAAAATGAAGGCGGGCCGGGATTTTTCCCGGACGTTCCCGACCGACTCGACCGGGTTCCTCCTGAATGAAACCGCGGTCAGGGTGATTGGTCTGCAACATCCCGTCGGTGCGACGGTCACCTGGGGGAACCATCCCGGAAAGGTGATCGGCGTGATCAAAGATTTTCATTTCAGCTCCCTGCACCAGACCATTGATCCGCTGATCGTCCGGTTGGATGAGAACTGGCCGTGGGGCACCATAATCGTGCGCGCCCGGGCCGGCATGACCAGGCAGGCGGTGTCGGGGCTTGGGAAACTCTGCATGGCGCTCAATCCGGGGTTTCCTTTTACCTACCAATTCTCGGATGACGAATTTAGCCGTCTGTACAAGAGCGAAGAAGTGGTCAGCAAGCTGTCGGATGTCTTCGCTTTCCTGGGCATATTCATTTCCTGCCTGGGTCTCCTTGGCCTGGCCACTTTTACCGCCGCACAACGCACCCGGGAGATCGGGGTGCGCAAAGTGCTTGGCGCCTCCGTGACATCGATCGTCGCGATGCTATCAGGCGATTTTTTACTGCTTGTGGTCTTGTCTCTGATGATCGGCTCTCCGATCGCCTGGCTGGCGATGCGCCAATGGTTGCAGCATTTTGCCTACCGGGTCGATGTCGGATGGTTGACCTTCCTGATCGCCGGCGGGGCGACGTTGTGCATCGCCATGATGACGGTGGCCGGGCAGACATTTCGGGCAGCGCTCGCCGATCCGGTGAAAAGTATCAGAACGGAGTAGGGGGACGATTCGGTGCCGGGCCATCCGTTCCACCGCAAAGTTCCACTTATCGCTGCGCATGCAGGAAGTTGACCAGGGCCTGCAGGTCAGCCTGCGTCAGGATGCCGCCATACGCCGGCATATTTCCACCTCCGTTCACGATCCGGATGGTCAGCTCCTGCTCAGAAAGCCGGTTACCGACAAGACTGAGATCCGGGCCTGCCGTACCGCCGTAGCCGCCGATCTTGTGACAGTATTCGCAACCCCGGCTGTAGAAGAGATGGACGCCGGCGACGACGCTGGAATCAGGGTTCGCCGGGTGCGCAACCGCGACGGGGAGCGGCTTGGCATCGAATTCGGCAGACCAGGGATGTTGCAGGCCGAGGACAAGCAGACTGAGCACGAACACAAAAACGCAGATCACGCCGAACATTGCCCAGGGCCTCCGCATCGGGCTGCGTTCCCCTTTATTGGCCAGAAAGGGAATGACGAAGAGAATGATCACCGTCAGGACCGGCCCGATGGTCATCGCCGCGGATTCGATCCGGTGAGGCATCAGGGCGAACAACGCGAAAAACAGCACCATGTACCAGTCGGGGTTGGGCGACGTGTGGATATAGGTCAGGTCAGGCGGCGTGGTGAGGTCCGGAGCGCCCTTGAACCACGCAAACAGGATGATGAGGATCACGATGATGGAGCTGAACAGCACATCCCGCCAGGCGGCGTGGGGCCAGAACGGAACGGCGTATTTCTTCAGGTAGTCCTCATACCATTTCCGGTACTTCTTTGGATCGACCGGGCGGCCGGCCTTTGGCAGTTCCGATATGCCGTGGCGAAACACCAGCCACAGATGCAGTGCGATAAAAAGAAAAATGAACGTGGGAATGATGAAGACGTGATAGGAATAGAAGCGGGTCAGGCTGGCGCTTCCGATCGTATCGCCACCCAATAGCAAACGCGCAAGATATTTGCCGAAGAAGGGCACCCGGCCCAGTTGCTGAGCCGCCACGACGGACGACCAAACGCCATTGGAATCCCAACGCAGCAGTTGGCCGGTGAATCCCATAAAGATCGTGAAGAGCAACAGGAATACACCGCTGATCCAGTTCATTTCTCGGGGAAATTTATAGGATGCCGTGATATAGGTCCGCGTCATGTGCAGCCCCACGAGGATGATCATGGCCGAAGCGCCGTAAAAATGGACGCTGCGCAGGACATTTCCGAACTTCGCCTGGTAGGTGATGAATTCCAGTGAATGGTAGGCCGTCGAAGAAGACGGTTGGTACAGGAGCGACAAAGCCACGCCGGTAACGACCTGCAGCACGAACATAAAGAGCGTCGCGCTGCCGAATACATAGGTCCAGAGACCGCGCGGCGGAACCGGGTGGTCGACCAGCGGTTTGAGGATGTCGTTGATGCCGATGCGGTCGTCAAGCCAGTGCCATATTCGCCCGAAGAAACGCTTCATGTGAAAGGTTTGAGTGCATGGATTTGTTGCGCTGTCAGATCGATGTGATGGGCAGGGGCGCGGTCTGCAATTCGACCACACCATTTCGGACCCTGACCTTGTACTCCGTCAGCCGTTTCGGCGGGGGGCCGGCGGCCACGCTGCCATCCCGGTAATAGACGCCGCCGTGACAGGGACACATGAATAGCTGCGCGCTTTCCTCCCACCGGACGGGGCATCCCAGATGCGAACAATTGACGGCAAAAGCGATAAACCTGTTGCGATCGATGCGCCGGAGCCATGCTGCGGATTTTGCCAATACTCCGGCATAGTTTTCGGAGTCCGCATTTTCAAAGCTTACCAGGCGGGTACCGCCCACCGGAAATTCGTCGACCCTTCCGACCGGCCGCCAAAGCGCTTCGTTGCTTTCCAGGAGGGGTGCGACAAGCGCACTGATAACGGGTACGGCCATGACGGCCGCGCTGATGCCGGCGATGCTGAGACTGATCCTTGTCAGGAAGCCTTTCCGCGTCAGACCGTCCTCAGGCCGGGAGGGCTGGTCCTGTTCCGATTCATTCTTGTTCATGG
>DATNBP010000127.1:0-73640 GCA_035572015.1 Puia sp.
ATTCTTCCAGTTTCAGGACCTTTCGCGTGACCAGCAACAGGGTCTGCACCATGGCAAATCCGGAGAAGATGGCGCCCGCGACGAAATAAGGGGGGAAGATCGTCGTATGCCAGCCCGGGATGACCGAGGTGGCGAAGTCGAAGGACACGATCGTGTGAACCGACAACACCAGCGGGGTGCTCAAACCGGCCAGCACCAGGGACAGCGCTTCATGCCGTTGCCAGTGCTTGGCCGACCCTGACCAGCCGAACGCGAGGATGCCGTACATGAACTTCCGCCATTTCAGCCGCGCCCGGTCCCGAACCGACGCCAGGTCGGGCAACAGGCCTGAGTACCAGAACAACACGGACACAGTGAAATAAGTCGATATAGCAAACACGTCCCAAAGCAGCGGAGAGTTGAAGTTCGGCCAGACCGGCCCGCGGGTGTTGGGATAGGGCATGATGAAGAAGCAAACCCATACCCGGCCCATGTGCCAGATCGGAAACTGCCCGGCGCACATGACCGCAAAGATCGTCATCGCTTCCGCCGCACGGTTCACCCCGGTCCGCCAGCCCTGGCGGAACAGCAACAGGATCGCGGAGATCAGCGTACCGGCGTGACCGATACCGACCCACCAGACGAAGTTCGTGATATCCCAGCCCCAGCCTACGGTTCGGTGAAGATTCCACTGGCCCACCCCATAGATGACCTGCATGGTCACCGAAAAGATGCCGAAGAGCAGGCAGGCGACCGAAACCAGGAACCCGATCCACCAGGCGGTCGATGGATTCGCCTCTATGGGTCGCACAAGATCCTCCGTGATCTGGTGATAATCCTTATGCCCATCTATCAGCGCGGGCCTGACCTGTGATTCGTATGCTAATAATGCCATAGTATGTTGCGCTTTTAGCTAATGTGTTAATTGGTTGTCTCCTTTTCCTCCGCAACCCCCGTTTGGTAGGTATCCCTGGGACCCCATGCCGTTTCGGTATGCCTGATCTTCGCCAGGTAGTTGAGGTTAGGCAGCACGTGGAGGTCTTCGAGTGCGTAATACAGGCGATTGGCGTGGTCGACGCGCATTTTGCTGATCGCGCTGTCCGCCGAATTGGCATTCCCGAAGACGATGGCATTCGTCGGGCAGGCCTGCTGGCAGGCGGTCTGTGCATCCGCATCGGTGAATACCCTGTCCTGCTTCTTGGCGTTGAGCTTCCCGTCCTGCAACCGTTGTACGCAGAACGAACATTTTTCCATGACGCCCCGGCTCCGGACCACGACATCCGGGTTGAGCACCATCCGGGTCAGGTCGTCGTTCATTTGGAAAACCGCCGGATCGAGCACCCCGACCACCTTCTGGTCCTGGTTGTTGGGGAAGCTGTCGGCGCCGGTATAATCGGCCCAGTTGAAACGCCTGACCTTAAAGGGACAGTTGTTCGCGCAGTACCGCGTGCCGATACACCGGTTATAGACCATCTGGTTCAGACCTTCCGAGCTGTGCTGCGTCGCACTGACCGGGCAAACGTTCTCGCAGGGCGCGTTGTCGCAGTGCTGGCAGAGCATGGGTTGGAAGACCACCTGCACGTTGTCGGGGTTGTCGAGGTTGTGCGTCGGCGTGGCGTAATACCGGTCGATCCGGATCCAGTGCATATCGTGGAACCGCATCACTTCGTCCTTGCCGACGACCGGGACATTATTCTCGGCGTGGCAGGCGATCACGCAGGCCGCGCAGCCGATACAGGAATTGAGGTCGATCGACATGCCCCATTTGATGCCGGGCTTGTCATAGATCTGCGGATACAGCGTACCCTGCTCCTCGAAATGCTCGATGCCGCCATAGGGTTTCAATTCCTCCTCCCGGTCGTTGCGAACCGCGTCCGGGTCCTTTTTCAGCTGGTCGAGCGTCATTTCGCGGACCACTTCCTTCCGTCCCTCATAGATGTTGTGGGTCTGCATCGCGGCGATCTTGTACTTCTCTTTCGTATCGGAGAAGCTGGCGCCGGTCGCGTACCAGTTGACGGTCGTTCCGTTATAGGTCATCAGCGGGAACGCATTCTTTCCGGTCTTGTCCGCCGCGATCCCGTAATAATTCTTGGTGTTGTTCGGATCGGCGCTTTCATGCCCCCAGCCGACGGCGATGCCGATCACTTCATTGTGCGTGCCGGGGATGATCATGGCGGGGAGGTTCAGTTCCTTATCCCCTACGGTGACCTTGACAAGCGGCCTGTCGGGATAGACCTCGAACCTGTCGGCCTGCCGCTGGTCCCCGATGTCGAGATGGAAGACGTCTTTGGCAACCTTTGGCGAAATCACCGCATAGTTGTCCCAGGTCGTCTTCGAGATCGGATCGGGACACTCGAGCAACCAGGGGTTATTGCCCTGCTGCCCAACACCCGTGGTCACCTTCTGGTACAGGACGACTTCAAAGGGTCCGGCGCCCTTGATCGCCGCCAGCGCCGCGGCCGCCTCGGCCACCTTTCCGGCATTGAAGCTCGCGCCGCCCGCAGTTCCACCCTTCGCGGCATTCCCCGTCGCAGCTCCGCCCCTCGCGGCATTCCCCGTCGCAGCTCCGCCCGTCGCGGCGGCACCGCCCGCCTCCGGCTCGATGACCCCTGCCTGCAGCGCGCGCTCGTACGCTTCGACGCTGCCAAGCTTACCCGTCCAGTATTGTTTGAAAAACGCTTCGTAAGTTCCGGTGGCGCCGCTCCATTTCATCAGGGAATCCTCGAACGGCCTTGTCTTGAACAAGGGCGCGATCGTCGGCTGCAGGAAGCTGAAGAAGCCCGGCTTTGCCTCGGTATCCCCCCAACTTTCAAGAAAATGCGGCGCCGGTATCACATATTTCGTCAGCTCCGTCGTCTCATCGAGACGGTCGTTCATGGAGACCGTCGTCTTCACCTTCGCAAGACCGCTCTTGAATTTCGCCGCGTCGTACCAGGTGTAAGCCGGGTTCACGCCATAGATCAGCAACGCGCCGACCTTCCCGTCATTCATGTCCGTTACGAGGTTGGCCATATCGGTGTCGATCCCCTGGCGGACCAGGAGCGGGGAAGACCAGTCTACGGTCGTCCCGTTCGCGCCGATCGCTTCGTTGATCGCGTTGATGATGACCTGGACATGCATATTGTTGCTGCCGCCGACCACGAGGGCCTTGCCCTTGCTGGCGAGCAGGTCTTTGGCGACTAGCTGGACACCCGCTTTCAGCGAATCGCTCAGCGCGGGGGCGGTAACGGAGCCGCCCAGCTCAGCCAGGAGGGCCAGCGCGACCGCGCCTTCCTCGGATGGCTTATGCGTAAACCGCTGGTCGGCATTGGAACCCGTCAGCGTCACCAGGCTTTCGAACTGGTAGTGCTTGCTCATCCGGGGGTTCTTCTCGTCGATCTTCCGGTTCTGGATGTAATGGTGGGCAAACTCCACCGGCGACAGCCAGGTGCCCAGGAAATCGGCCCCGAGGCTGACGATGACGTCGGCGTTCTGGAACCGGTAGGACGGGATCGCCCTTTTGCCATAGGATGCTTCCGCCCCCAGCAGGATGCCGCTGTAGGAGTCCGCATCATATTGAACATGGCGGCTTCCGGGATATTTGGCGAGGAACTGGGTGATGACCTGCTTCGTCGTAGGCGAAGTCAGCGTGCCGGTCAGCAGCACCAGCGGACTGCCGGCGCCTGCGGCCAGCGCATCGCCGACCATTTTATCGAATGCTTCAAAAGTCGTTACTTCCTGCGGTTTGCCGCCTGCCATCTGCACGGGATAGCGGAGCCTGCCGGTGTCGTACAGATCGAGGACCGTAGCCTGGACCCGTGCGGAAGTGCCGCCGCCGGTCCGCGAGGACATCGTGTTGCCCTCCAGCTTGATCGGCCGGCCGTCCCTGACCTTGGCGACCAGCGGAATGACATCGCCGCCGACGGTGTGCGTGGTGGCGTAGTAATCGGCTACGCCGGGGACCATGTCCGCCGGTTTGTTGACGTAGGGTACGATATGCCGCACGGGCATTTCACAGCTGGCAGCCAGGGTGGCGGCCGCCGTACTGAAACCCAGATATTTCAGAAAGTCCCTGCGCGGGTGCTTGGCGTCGAGCAATCCTTTCCCATCCAGCCCTTCCAGCGGTAAGGTTTCCTGAAACTCATCTTCCGCTGATTTCCGATACGCTTCACTGTTACTGCGCTCTCCGAAACTTTGCCAGTGTTGTTTGTCGCTCATGTCTGAGAAGTTAAACCCCTCTTTTCTACCGGGTTCAGCTCCGGCCAGCTTTAAAGGGGCTTTAATTTTACATTATATATAGATGTTCTTCCAAAACGTTGTAGGGTCTGTGCGGCGCAACCTGCCGGTTCGCGCGAACGAAAAGGTTAATAGTGGCATTTTTGGCAATCGGTACCGCCAATGTCCTGGACAGTGATGCTGTCCTTGGTACCATTCTTCAGGTCCTGCTGATAGTGCACATAAATGCTATAAAACTTATTCCCGTTCGCCCCGGTGGAATCCGGGAAGTCTACCTTGGTAGTCCGGTGGCAATTTATGCACCACCCCATGCTGAGGGGGGCGAACTGACGGACCTCATCCATTTCCTGGATCGGACCGTGACAGGTCTGGCATTGTACCTTGCCGGCTTTGGTGTGCTGGGCGTGGTTGAAATAGACATAGTCGGGCAGGCTGTGGATCTTCACCCACTCGACGGGTTTGGCATTTTCGGTGTTGTAGGTGCCGGACTTGGGATCGTAACCGGTATAACTATACAGTTTGTGGATTTCTTCCGTACCGTCGACCTCCGAGCCGTCCTCCCGGTAGAGTTTCGGGCCCTTGGAGTATTCGTTGATCGCCGCGTGACAATTCATACAGACATTCAGCGGCGGAACGGTCGCGTGCCGGCCGACCGTCGCGTTGGTATGGCAATACAGACAACTGATCTGGTTGATCCCGGCGTGGACCCGGTGAGAATAGAAGATCGGCTGCACCGGCTGATACCCCTGTTGCCGGCCGAGCCCGATAGCCCCCTGCACCAGGTAATACCCGCCCACCAGGAACACAACGAGGATAACCGCGGCGATATAGACCTTATTTCTATAGAAAGGCACCGCCTCATGCGAGGGAATACCTTCCACGTCGTCCGAGAGTTTCTTCAGGCTGCTGTTGACCTGGAGCAGCACGAACATGATGATGGCGAGGATCAGCGTCAGGATGCCGTACAGCAGCGTATTGTCGCTTTCGTTGCCGCCGGTCGGCGTCACGGTTCCGGGCGGAGCGGCCGGCGCCTTGTACGTCTCGACATAGTTCAGGATCGCATCGATGTCCTTGTCGCTCAGGCTCTCGAATACGTTCATCGGCGTCTTGCCGTACTCATTGAACAAGTTGTTGAAGTACTTGTTTCCGGACGCAAGGACCTTTTGGTTGTTGTGGATCCATTGGTGCAACAAGTTCTTATCCGGCACCCGGCTCGTGACACCCTGCAGGGCAGGTCCGGTAACTTTTACCAGGGGGTTATGACATTGTGCGCAATTGGCTTGAAAAAGTGCTTTACCATCCTGTGCAAACGAATTATTAGCAAGCAGAACCAGGGAGAGAAGAAGAATACTGGATATTAACTGTTTGACTGTTCGCAACGATTTGGCTGTCGGTCTGTGGTTGGTCATATATACAATATGTTGTATAGATGTGGAAAAATCTCCTAAACAGGTTGCAAAAATAAGTCAGGATTTTAACAATATATCAACATGGGAAAATTTTTTTTTCCCGCATTGGGCGTGGGTTTCAGCGAATTACGACAAACTGCGCTGACCTTCTGTCATAGTAGTGTCACCGGCTCGGGAGCGCAGATTTCGCGGCTTTTTGCCGGCCGCTATCTTACTTTTGCCGCATGAAAAAATTGGCGATTTTTTCTTCCGGAGCCGGCTCGAACGCCGCCCGCATCATCGACTATTTCCGGCAGCACCCGACCATTGCCGTGAGCCTGATCGTCTGCAACAATCCGAAGGCCGGGGTGCTAGGGATCGCTGAGCGGGAGGGCATCCCCGTTCTCCTGGTCGAAAAAGAACCCTTTTTCCGCGGCTCCGCTTATGTCCCCGAGTTGCGGGCCAGCCAAATCGACTTCCTGGTGCTGGCGGGCTTTTTGTGGAAGATCCCTTCGGCGCTGGTCCAGGCCTTCCGCCAGCGGATCGTCAATATCCATCCCGCGCTGTTGCCGAAGTATGGCGGGAAGGGGATGTACGGGCGCTTTGTCCACGAAGCCGTCATCGGCGCCGGGGAAAAGGAAAGCGGGATCACGATCCATTATGTGGACGAACTCTACGACCACGGTCAGGCGATATTCCAGGCCCGGGTCATCGTGGAACCCGGCGACACCCCTGAGATCCTGGCCGCGAAAGTGCAGCACCTCGAGCATTTCCATTTTCCAAGAGTGATCGAAGAGGTTGTCAAATCAACGTTAAAAATGCAGTAAACCCGACGGTTATGTCCGGTTTTGGTAGTAATATCACCTCCAAATTATCGATGTATCTGACCATTGCTACCAGGAAGCTCTTACCGCTTTTTGTCCTCCTCCTGGCCCTGTCGGCAGGAGACCGGGTCTGGGGCCAGGTCACGGTACACGGAACGGTATACAATATGTACCGGACAAGACCGCTCGACCGGGTGAGCGTGATCAGTACGTCCGGCAGGGGCACCGTCACCGATTCCGGCGGCAACTACCAGATCACGGTTCCGGATAACGACTCGATCTGGTTCTCCTACCTGGGCCGGGCCACCACCAAATATGCCGTTCGCCAGATCAACACCCTCAACAACTTTGACATCGCCCTGCACGTAGAGGCCACGGAGCTCAAAGAGGTGAACGTCATGCCCCGCAGCTATCGCCTGGATTCGCTCCAAAACCGGAAGGACTACGAAAAATACTTCGACTTCAAAAAACCCAACCCCTTTACGCTGGCCGATGGCAGCTCGGGACTGGGCATGGGCGCCGGCCTCGACCTGGACCAGATCATCCGGTATTTTCAGTTCAACCGGACAAAGCGGCTGCTGGCATTCCAGAAACGGCTGGTCGAAGACGAAGAGGATAAATATGTGGACCATCGCTTCAACCCCTCGATCGTCCTGCGGGTCACCCATTTGCAGGGAGACGAGTTGGATAGTTTCATGACCAAATACCGGCCATCCTACGAATTCTGCAAACGGGCGACCGACTATGATCTCCTCGAATACACCAAACTGGCCTTCGAAGAATATCAGCGGGAACTGAAGGACCGCAAGGACCAACCATAACCACCCGGCTGCGCAACCATATCCGCTCGCCCGATCAACCAAAACCACTCACCCCATCAACCACAACTACTCACCCGATCAACCAAACCACTCATTGCATCAACAACCATTTCTACTATGGACCAACTAACCCTCGGCATCGGCACCCGGCTCCAACATACCCAATTCGGGCCTGGCGTGATCGTAGGCGTGAAATACGCCGTCTACCAGATCTCCTTTATCCATCATGGTATCAAGGAGATCGACAAGAACGACCCGCATCTGGACGAGATCATTCCGGAAAACGTCAGCTCCGAAATCGAGACACATTCCGAGGTCGAAGCCTCCCTCCTCAGGATCCTCCGGCTCTGGGGCGGCCAAAGCGAGATCGTCCCGCTCGGCGACAAATGGCGGGGCGGCACCCTCGTCCTGCAACCCGGTGACCCCTCGGTGAAGCCAAAGGAAGTCCCCATCGACGTGTTCTTTCACAAGATCGTGATGGCCCGCGACCGGCTCCGGGTCCTCGAGCAGCAGATCAACGGCCATAAATTGCTCAGCGACGAGGACAAGGTCAACCTTCAGCAGTATATCACCCGGATCTACGGGTCGTTTACGACTTTTAATGTTTTGTTTCGGAATAAGGAGCAGTGGTTTGTGGGGGAGTCGGGCTCCTGAGAAGAACTGGCGCGCGGCCCAACAAAAAAGCCTCCCGTCGGGAGGCTGCTCTAATCAGGTTCCATAACCATTAAACCTTATCCTATTAAAGTTAACGCTTCGAAAAACCAAAGTCAACTTTTGTGCACGAAAGGTGCAAAACTTTATCCGAACCGGCGCTAGTAATCCATCAATCGGTCAACCGCCTCCTCCAACCTCGATTTCGCCAGAAAGTTATTTTCCAGCTGGGGGTTGAACGGCACGGGGGTGTCCAGCGACGCGCACCTCGACACGGGTGCGTCCAGCAAGTGGAAACAATGTTCCCCGATCCATGCGGCAACTTCCGCCCCAATCCCACCCGTGAGACAATCTTCATGCAAAACCAGTGCCCGCCCCGTCCGCGCCACCGCGTCCCGGATGGCCGGGTAGTCCAGAGGAAGCAGGGTCCTCAGGTCCAGGATATCCACCGACAACTCCGGATGTGCCTGCGCATACCCGAGCGCCCAATGCACCCCCGCCCCGTAAGTAATAATGGAGAGGTCCTCCCCCTCCTGGACCAGTCTCGCCTTGCCGATGGCCAGTTCGTAGTAGTCTGCCGGCACGGGGCCGCTCACGCTCCGGTAGAGCGCCTTGTGTTCGAAATACATGACCGGGTTCGGGTCGCGGATGGCAGCGATCAGCAATCCCTTTGCATCATAGGGGGTGGAGGGGTACACGACCTTCAGCCCGGGTGTATGGACAAACCATGCCTCGTTGCTTTGCGAGTGAAACGGTCCCGCCCCGACGCCACCGCCGGTCGGCATCCGGATCACGACATCGGCAGCCTGTCCCCACCGGTAATGGATCTTTGCCAGGTTGTTGACGATCTGGTTAAAACCTGCCGTTACGAAATCGGCAAACTGCATTTCCACGACACTTTTATATCCTTCCAGGCTAAGGCCCAGGGCGCAGCCGACGATTGCGCTTTCGCAAAGGGGAGTATTCCTCACCCGGTCCTTGCCATAGGTCTGCATCAGGCCTTCCGTGATCTTGAATGCGCCGCCGTAGTCCGCGATATCCTGACCCATCAGGATGAGCCGGTCGTGGTGCTGCATCGCCTGATCCAGGCCTTCATGGATGGCGTCGATCAGGCGTTTTTCGGGCGCACGGAGATTTTCTTCCGCCGGATCCGCCCGGACATACGGCGCGGGCGCATACACATCCGCGAGTTCCTCGTCGGTGTCGGGTTCGATGTCGACGGTGCCCAAATGCCCTCGCAGCTCGGCCTCTATATAGTCTGCTGTCTCCTGCCTGATATGCGCCGCGCTTTCCGCGCTGAGGACCTGCTGACCGATCAGCCATTCCTCGAAGTTGGCGACCGGATCGCGCCTGCCCCAATCCTCAATGAGCTCCTTGGGCACATATTTCACGCCGCTGGCTTCCTCGTGTCCCCGCATCCGGAAGGTCATGCACTCGACGAGATAGGGGCGCTGGTACCTGCTGCAATATTGCCGGATGCCGCGAAGCGTGTCATACACGGTCAAAATATTGTTGCCGTCGATCCGGATCCCTTCCATGCCATAACCCGCGGCCTTGTAGACCAGGCTTTCGCCGCGGTACTGTTCCGTTACGGGCGTGCTGAGGGCATACCCGTTGTTCTCGATCAGAAAGATCACCGGCAGGTCCCATACCGAAGCCACATTCAGGGCTTCGTGGAAATCCCCTTCGCTGGTCCCGCCTTCGCCCGTGAAGACAAGCGTCGCCTTCCCGTTGTTGCGGAGCTTCTGCGCCAACGCGATCCCGTCCGCCACGCCGAGTTGGGGCCCGAGGTGCGAGATCATCCCGCAGATGGCATATTCCTGGCTGCCGAAATGAAAACTCCGTTCCCGGCCCTTGCTATACCCATCCGGGCTTCCCTGCCATTGCTGGAACAACCGCGACAGCGGCATTCCCCTCCCTGTAAAGACGCCCAGGTTCCGGTGCAACGGCAGGATCCATTCGTCCCCGGCCATCGCCATCGTCGCCCCCACGGCGATCGCCTCCTGCCCTATGCCGCTGAACCACTTGCTGATCTTCCCCTGGCGAAGCAGGACGAGCATTTTCTCCTCGATCATTCTTGGCAATACAACGGCCCTGTATAAGCGAAGAAGGTCTTCATTGTTCAAGTCTTTTCTGTCAAAATTCATACGATCAATAATTTCGATCCGGCGCCGTTTCGCGCCCTGGGTCATTTGCGGTCCTCGCGCCGCTCATCACGTTTTGCATCCTTGTACAAAATGGAGGTCAGCAAAGACAGGAGCAGGCTGAACAGCAGCGCCCAGCCAAAGCCGTCTACACGAAACCCGGGCACGAAATCCCGCGCCACCCATACAATGATCGCATTGATGACAAAGAGGAAGAGGCCAAAGGTAAGAATTGTGATCGGTAGAGTAAGGATGATCAGGATGGGCTTTAACAGGAAATTCAACACGGCCAGCACCAGCGAAAGCACCAGCGCGGTCCAGAAATTGTCGATATGGACGCCCCGCAGTACATCCGACAGGGCAAACGCGACCACTGCCGTTATCAGAACGCGGAGCACAAAGTTCATCTTATTGTTTCTCCGAATTTAACCTAAAAATAAACTACCGCCAACCCTGGCGCACGCCCCTACACCACCACCAATTCGAAGAACGCCGCGGGATCCAGCCACTTGACCGCGAGGTCCCGCAGTTCGGCCGGCGTGATCGTCTTCACGATCCGGATGCCCTCGCGGAAATAATTTTCGTCCAGGCCGTTCAGCAGGATGCTCTTCCATCGGCTGGCCACATGGAAGGGACCATCCAGGTCGCCCAGCACCGTTCCGATCGCAAAATTCCGCGCCATCTGCAGCTCCTCGTCGTCGATCAATTCTTCCCGCAGCAGTTGCATTTCCTTATATACTTCGGCGATTGCCGCATCACAAACCTCTTTCCCGGCCTCGGTGCTGATCATCAGCGCGCTTTCCTGCCGGTTATTGACGAGATAACTATAAATGCCATACGTGTACCCCTTGTCCTCCCGGATATTCGCCATCAGGCGCGACCCGAAAAAGCCCCCAAACACATTATTCAGCACCTGCACCCGCTGAAAATCCGGGTGCTGCCTGTTGGGGAAATTGCGGGCGATCCGGATCGACCCCTGCACGCCATCAGGATCGTTGACGACCCGGTACTTCTTCTGCTCAGCCGGAACGATCGGGAATTGAGGCACCCCCGCGCCGGTAGCGGGACGCCGCAACGGCAGCGACCCGAAATGCGTGTCGAGGTGCTGGACCAGGCCGGCTGGCAACTTGCCTGCTGCGATGATCCGGCAGGCCCCCTGCTGATAGTGCTCGCGGTAAAAGGCGAGGAGGGCTTCCCGCTCCAGTCGCTGGTAGTCCTCCGGCTTGTTGTATTTGCCATAGGGATGCCGGTCGCCATACAGATAAGCGTCGATCAGCCGTCCCGCGACGAAGTCGCTTTTCTGCAGATTGACCTGCAACCTTTGCTGTGCATTTTTTTTATAGATCGCCAGTTCGTCCTCCGGGTAGACGGAATCCGCGAGCAACTCGGCCGCGACGGGGACCAGTTCCGCGAAATGCTGACTGAGGCAATGCAGCGTCAGTTCGGCCGTCTCATGGTGACAGGCCCGGTTGAGATAGGCTCCATAATAATCGAAGTGCTCGCTGATATCGAAGGCCTTTCGCCCGGACGTGCCGTTCTTCAGCAGGCCGTTCACCGCCGCGGCAACCCCGTCTCCGGTTTCGTAGGAATTTCCCGCATCGAAGATCCAGCTCACCATCATCGCGTCGACCTTACCCAGGTCGATCGCATATACTTCGACGCCGTTGCGCAAAGTGTGTTTGGTATAGGGCGGCAGCTCCAGCTCGAATTCCTTCGCATCCTTGATCGGCGGCGCAACCTGTCTGTTCAATTTTTGAAATGTCTGTACGGCCATATATTAGTCATTTTGCGCTTCCGCATCGGCTCCCGCAATCACTTCCGCAGTCTCTTCCGCCTCTTCGTCCGCCAGCGCGCCCGCCTTTGCATCCCCGGCGGCCCGATAGTACAAGGTATTGGAATTACGGGGCGCGAATATCTCCCTGCTGGTTTCGAGAATATCCGCGGCCGTCACCGAACGATACCTTTCCAGCTCGGTGTTCATCATGTTGGCATCCCCCAGCAGCTCGTAGATGGCGAGGCTGTTGGCGCGGTTCATCACACTCATGTCTTCGAAGACGATCGCGGACTCTGTCTTGTTCTTGACCTTGGTCAGCTCCTTGTCCGAAACGGCGTTGCTCCGCATCTTTTCCAGTTCCTCCTCCACGGCGGCGTCTGCATCCTCCAGCCGGACACCCCTGATCAGCTTGCCTTCCACGACGACCAGGCCCGGATCGACGGACCCGGTATGGTAACAGTCGATCTGGCTGAACAGTTTCTTCTCTTTGACCAGCGCCTGGTGCAGTCGTGACGATGTCCCGCTGCCGAGCACCTCGGTGATCAGGTCGGCCACATAGTAGCCTTTCTCAGTACGGGCGGCCATCGGGTAGCACTTGTAGAGCGCATCCAGCGGGACAGCCGCGGTGACTTCCATACGCCGGGCTCCTTCCTGCTTCGGCTCCCGCGGAAGGTCACGCACATACCGTTCACCCGCGGGAATGTCGCCAAACCATTTTTCTGCCAACTCCCGCACCTGCCCCGTCGTCACCTTGCCCGCAACCACGAGGATCGCATTCACAGGCCGGTAATACCGGAAAAAGAAATTCCGGACGTCCTCGAGTCTTGCTTCTTCGATGTGCCGGAGCTCGCTGCCGATGGTCATCCAGCGGTAGGGATGCTCGCGATACACGAGCTCGCGCAGCTTGAACCAGACGTCCCCGTAGGGCTTGTTGATATAATGCTCCTTGAATTCTTCCATCACGACCTTGCGCTGGACTTCGAGGCTCTTTTCGCTAAAGGCCAGCGACAGCATGCGGTCGCTTTCCAGCCAGAACGCGGTCTCGATATTCTCGGCCGGAAGCTGGATATAGTAGTTGGTAAAATCGTTCGTGGTATATGCATTGTTCTCCCCGCCGGCCAGTTGGAGCGGCGTCTCGAAATCCTCGATATTGACCGAGCCGCCGAACATGAGATGTTCGAATAAATGCGCGAACCCGGTCCTTTTGGGATCCTCGTCCCGCGCACCGACGTCATACAGCACATTCACGATGGCCATGGGCGTGGAGACATCCTCATGGACCAGCACCCGTAGTCCGTTGGCCAGCTGAAACTTATCAAATTTTATGGTCATAACAGCAAACCCCCTCTACGGGGGGAGTGCAAGGTAACGAATCTTAGTCAATACTCTTTACCTTCATATTGATCGTCATCAGCTGGCCCTTCCGGCGGACGATCATGGTGACCCTTTCACCCGCGTTCTGCAACTGGGATTTATAGGCCTGAATATTGTTGCTGAAATTCGTATTTACCGCCACCACGATGTCGTCCAGCTGCAAGCCCGCCTTTTCTGCGGGAGAGCCCGGCATGATGTCGCCGACTACGATCAGCCCATCCTCCCAGTAGATGCTCAGCCCGGAATAGGAATAATCGAACTGATCGCGATAATGAGAATTCGGTGTAAGACAAATCAACCGTCGGTCATAATTGAGAACGACGTTGAAGCGGCGCAGGATATCATTGCCGATCAGCCCGCAGAGGCTCGGGTAGGACGTCACGTTGTAGGTGTCGTTGAAGATATAGGTGGGCACATGGCGAAAATGGTAGGGACCCAGTTTCAGTTCCCGGATGGTCGTGAGCCGCATCGTGGTCTTTCCGCCCAGACCCTGCGCCCTGGTCAGGAACTGCCTCCGCCGGCCGTCCAGGATCGAACTGTCGGTGACAAAATCGGTGGAGAACAGCGTACAAAGCCCGGCGCCGGTATCGAAATAGAAGCGGGCGTCGACTTTTCTCGCGTCGACGGTGGTCGCGCCGACGATCGGCAGGTTGGGGATCAGCGGACGCATCACATACGAGCCGCGGGGATATTTATAGGAACCGGGTGAATAGATGCCCACTTTCAGACTGTCATAATTGATCGACACGATATACCGGGAAAAAAGGCTGTACCCGATGATGCCGTCGATCTTCTCGCCGTACACGCTGGTGAGGATGTCGTAGTCCGCCACATGGAAATTCAGGCTGTCCACCGTCAGCCCCGGGAGATGCAGCGTCTGGTTGTACAGGAATCTGACCTGCCGGATACCCGCGATGCCCAGGATGGTCTTGTCCGACAGTTCCGGCTTGAGGTGAAGTCGTTCGCTGGTCAGCGAATCCAGCGAAATTCCCCCGCTGCCGGTATCGAGCACAAAATTGAGTGTATCGGGAAAATTACCCAGCCTTGCTTTCAGCAAGATCACGCCGCCCGTAAACAATGTGATAGGAAAACTGGTCAGCAACTTCGCCGGCGGCTGGATAAAGGTTTCCTGTGCGCCGGCCCTGTATACCCCGATCAGTAAGAGAAATGGCAATATCCGTCGCATGCATTCTGAATTGTGTGACTTTCGGGCAATTAAATATATTATCTATTTATTAAGATAGCAAGCCGCCTGTCAACATTATTTATCGCGGGAAATGTACCTTTGTGATCCAATCGGATCAAATGAATCTTGCCACACTTTACGACAGGGCGTTGAACAGGGAGTTCCTGAACAGGGAAGAGGGCGTTTTTCTTTTCGAACATGCGCCGCTGACGGAGCTGATGCACGTGGCCGACCGGCTCCGGAAAGTGCAGGTGCCGCACGGAAAAGTCACCTGGCAGATTGACCGAAATGTCAATACGACCAATGTCTGCATTGCCAACTGTAAATTCTGCAATTTCTACCGCATTCCCGGTCACGCCGAAGCGTAT
Source organism: Puia sp. (assembly GCA_035572015.1). Taxonomy (GTDB): domain Bacteria; phylum Bacteroidota; class Bacteroidia; order Chitinophagales; family Chitinophagaceae; genus Puia. The sequence continues at coordinate 14,725 of DATNBP010000127.1, forward strand.
ATCACGGATATCGACACGTACAAAAGAAAGATCGAGGAGACCTTTCGCTGGGGCGGCGACCAACTCCTGCTGCAGGGCGGCCATCACCCGGACCTGGGCCTTGGTTTCTATACCTCCCTGTTCCGTCAGCTCAAGGAGTTGTACCCCAACCTGAAGCTGCACACGCTGGGACCGCCCGAGGTCGCGCATATCTGCAAACTGGAAGGGATGGGCCATCGCGAAGTGCTGACCGAACTTCGTGCCGCCGGGATGGATTCCCTGCCTGGCGCGGGGGCCGAGATCCTCGTAGACCGGGTCCGGCGGCTCATCAGCAAGGGCAAGTGCGGCGCACAGGAATGGCTGGATATCATGGCTGCTGCCCATCAGCTGCACATCACGACGTCCGCGACGATGATGTTCGGCCATGTCGAAACCATCGCCGAGCGCATGGAGCACCTGATCCGCCTTCGCGATGTCCAGGCCCGGAAACCGGCCGCAGCCAAAGGTTTCCTCGCCTTTATTCCCTGGACCTTCCAGGACGTGGACACCCTCCTTACCCGGATCAGGGGCGTACACAACCTCACCACCCCCGAGGAATATATCCGGATGATCGCGATCAGCCGCATCATGCTTCCGAACGTCCTGAATATCCAGGCCAGTTGGCTGACGGTCGGCCGCCAGACCGCCCAGCTTTGCCTGCACGCCGGCGCCAACGACTTCGGCAGCATCATGCTGGAGGAAAACGTGGTGAGCGCAGCGGGCGCGCCCCACCGGTTCACAGCGCGCGGCATCCAGGAAGCGATCCGGGAGGCCGGATTCGAGCCCCAGCTCCGCAACCAGCAATACGAATGGCGCGAATTGCCGGCTCAGATGGAGGAGCAGACGATAACTTATTAACCTTCAGACATATAAGTATTTACGCTGGCTTTTTTTGTAGTCCGGGAAACTTAAAAAAGCGATTTTACGTTCCTATAGGAAGACCCTAGACACATTCATGAAAAGCCCCTTTCGAAAATTAATTCGTATATCGGTTGTCCTTTTCGTCCTGGTGTTGCTGTTCAATTTCTTCGGGTATTATATCAACCATATAAGATCCCTGGAAAACAAGGAGTTAATTGAAGCGATCAACCGGTCGGGCCACCAACAGACGCTCAGTCAGCGGATTGCCAAACAGTCCATCCTGCTGTTGGACCACCCGGAACAACTGAGGCAGGACGCATCCACCGATACGCTGGCAAGACTGATCGAAATTTTCGAGGGCAACCAGAATATTCTCGTCCAGCAGGTCAACGCCACGCCGGCCCCCGTCCCCCAAAAGGTCTTCCAGATCAAATTGCTTCTCTCCACCGCGCAGCCTTACTTCAAGACGATCTCGGCGATCGCGCGCGAAGTGTCCCAGTCGGATTCGGCCATGCTGACGATCAACAAAAGACTTTACCTGACCGACCTGCTGGCCAGCGAGAATAAATACAACGCGCTGATGAGCGAAGTAAACTCCCGTTATTCGCAGATGGAGCAGGACAAGAGCGGGGATATGGCCACGATCGACACGGGCAAACTCGTCATCCTCATCGTCGCCATCATCGGGCTGATCATCCTGGTACTGGAACCGGCCTTCAAAAAAGGCCAAAAGAATTACACCGAACTCCAAAAGGCACGGAACGACCTGCTCAACGAAAAGAAGTTCCTGGCCTCCATCCTCCAATCACAAACCAACTACGTCATCCGGATCAACCGGAACGGGCATTTCACCTACGCCAACCCCGCCTTCCTGAAAACCTTCGGGTATACGGAGCAGGAAGTACAGCATATCCTTTTCTATACGACGATTTTCCCGAAGGACCTGGCCCGCTGTCAGCAGGTCGCCGAACAGTGCTGGCACAACCCGGGCAAGATCGCCCGGCTGGTCATCAGGAAACCCATCGGCCATACCCGGGATTTCCTGTGGACGGAATGGGAATTCCTCGCCTTGATGGACGAGGAGGGCCGGGTGGAAGAGATCCAGGGCATCGGGTCGGACATATCCGAAAAACGGCAGATGGAGCAAGGCAAGGAGGAGGCGATCCGGACCTTGTCTTACGCCATGACCTATGCGAAAATGGGGTCCTGGAAGCTCGATTTCATCAGCAGCGAGTTGATCCTCAGCAAGGAATTCAAGGCCCTGCTGGCCATGGACGACGAGGACCCCGACAAGATCCTCCTGGAGGAGTTCCTCCACACCTATATCGTTCCCGAAGACTTCAACCTCGTAGCCGAAGAATTTGCAAAATCGATCCAGCAAAAAGAGACCACGGGTTACGAGACCTCGCTGTCCTGCCGGATCATCACCAAGCAGGGATGGATGCGTTACCTGTCCGTCAAGGGCAAGGTGGTGGCGGAGCAAATGGAATTCGGCATCGCCCAGGACATCACGCTCCAGAAGGAAGCAGAGAACGCCCTTCTCAACAGCGAACAGAAATTCCGCCTGCTTGCCGAAAACTCCGAGGACATCATCAGCGTACACGCCATCGACGGCACGATCTGGTACCTGTCGCCCTCGGTCACCTCGGTCCTTGGCTACGAAGTCGACGATGTCGTCGGCAGGTCCATCGAACACTATGTCCACCCCGACGACCGGCATAAATTCATGCGCGCCGACCGCCTTTCCGTCCTCACGGACAAGGCCCCCGAAGAAAGTATCATCGTGCGGTACCGTATCCTCCACAAGACGGGCAACTACGTGTGGCTCGAAACGATCATCAAGCCCATCGTGGACGAGGAGCAGCTGGTCAAGCTGATCTGCACCTCGCGGAACATCACGGACCAGAAGGTGGCCCAGGAAAAGCTGAAGAAAAAAGACCATCTCCTGCACGGCGTGGCCCAGGCCACCCATTCCCTGCTCATCAACACCGACCTCGGCCACGCCATTACCGAGTCCATACAGGTCGTGGGCAGCACGGCGATGGTCAGCCGCGTTTTCGTCTTCCAGAATCACTTCAATAAGGACGAGAACCAATGGATGACGTCCGAGATCTATGAATGGACAGAGCAGCAATCGGACTACCGGCAGGAGAATCCGATCGTGCACAATATTCCGTTTGACAGCATAAAAAAGATCATCGAACCGTTGCGGGACCGCCAGCCCTTTGTGAGTTACAAGAGCACCGAAGCGGACCCCCAGATCCTCGGCATCTACGAACGGTCCGCGATCCTCTCCTCGGTTGCCCTCCCCATCTTCCTCAACCAGGATGAATTTTGGGGATTTGTCGGGTTTGACGAACTGAAGGAGGAGCGGAGGTGGTCGGAAGCGGAATTCTCGATCCTGCGGAGTTACGCATCCTCCCTTGCAGCGGCGATCGAACGGAAACAGATCGAGGTCCAGTTGGTGCAGGCGAAGGAACTGGCCGAATCCGCAAGCCATGCCAAGAGCGAGTTCATGGCCAACATGAGCCACGAACTGCGCACGCCCATGAACGGGATCATCGGCTTCACCGACCTGGTCCTCACGACCGAACTTCAAAAGGTCCAGCGCGACTATCTGCAAAACGTCAAAAAGTCGGCCTATGGCCTGCTGGAGATCATCAACGATATCCTCGACTTCTCGAAGATCGAAGCCGGCAAACTGCTCATCGACCATACGCTCTTCAAACTCGATGAACTGATCGAGGAGACCGTCGACATGCTCACCCTGAAAGCTTTCGAAAAGCAACTGGAAATGCTCTACACGGTCGACCCGACGATCCCGTCGCAGTTCATCGGCGACCCCGTGCGGATCCGGCAGATCGTCGTCAATTTGCTGGGCAACGCGATCAAATTCACCAGCGACGGAGAGATCGTGGTGTCGATCCGCAAGAACGACAATTCCTATCAGCAGGGTGGCAAGACCTTCATCCGGCTATCGATCGAAGTAAAGGATACGGGTATCGGCATCCGCAAGGAAAAAATGCAGAAGATCTTCGAAAGCTTTACCCAGGCCGACACGTCGACCACCCGCAAATACGGCGGTACCGGCCTCGGCCTGACGATCTCCAAAAGTCTGGCCGAATTGATGGGCGGCTACCTGACGGTGGAAAGCGACCCCGGCAAAGGCAGCACCTTTACGCTGCACCTGTCGCTTCAGGTGGCGAACGACCAGCCGGAAGTGCAACTGCCCAAAAAGGCCATGCTGCAAAAGGTGCTGATCGTCGACGACAACCAGAGTAATCTTCGCCACGTGCAGGAAACGCTCGGGCATTTCCATATCATCGCCGAAACGGCCGCGTCCGGCGCCGTCGCGATCCAAAAAATAAAAGCGTCCCAGAAAAAGGCCCCCTTCGGCCTCGTCATCACGGACCGGCAGATGCCCGGCATGGACGGGATTACCCTCGCCCGCGAGATCAACAAGCTGACCCCCGGTCAAAACCTGCCCTGTATCCTCATGCTGCCCGCGCTGGAGAAGAATATCTACCAGCACGAAGCGGTCAAGGCGGGCATCACCAAATTCCTGTCGAAACCGGTGAAGATGCACGAGCTGCATGCCATCCTCCTGTCCCTCTTCGACGGCAACCTGCAGGCGGAAAGCAACCACCTCGCCCTGCCCGCAAGCACCGTGGAAAAGATCACGGAACCTACCAGCATCATGGTGGCGGACGACGACCCGATCAATATGCTGCTGATCACCGAAGTGCTGCGCCGCATGGGCTTCGAGGTCATCCAGGTCAGCAACGGCAAGGAGGCGCTCGAGCGGCTGCCGCATTGCGAGCCGGTCATGATCTTTATGGATGTCAACATGCCCGAAATGGACGGCTATACCACGACGCGGCATATCCGCAAAATGCCCGAGCCCTGGTGCAACCTGCCGATCATCGCGCTCACCGCCGACGCCATGAAAGGCGACCGGGAAAAATGCCTGGAAGCCGGCATGAACAAATACATCTCCAAGCCTTTCCGGCTGGAGGAGATCGACGGCGTTCTCCGCGATTTTACCCTGATGGTTTAGTTGGAAGTAAAGGCGCCCTGGCCTTCGTTACCGGTGTCGCCGTCCTGCACGGTCACCCGGATTTTCCAGTCGCCGCCCTCTTGCCGCATGAGCAGTTCGACCCGCAGCTTTTTCATCTCGCCCACGCCGGGCAGCAGCGAAAAGACAATGCAGGTCGATTTCCTGTCTTCGGCCGGCGCCTCGTATTGGCCGGACAAAATAAAGGTCTTCTGACCCGCGGCCGTGATGATGCTGTTGCTGATCTGGCGGTAGATGTCGGCAAATTTTTGCCGGGCTGTCTCGAAGCTCTTCGTGGCGAGCACCTCGCAGGCCCAGCCCTGGCGGCCGGTTGACACGGTGATCACCGTCGACTCGGCCCCCGGCAACTGTAAGGTCGACTTGTATCGCGTCGACTGAACGGCCTGGCTGATCAGGTCGCCCTTGATGTTAAAAAAATGGTTGGGATAATCCTGGATCACCTTCTCCAGCACGACCTGCGTCCCGTTGGAGAAGACCCCCTGCGCGGACAGCGTCGCCGACAGCAGCACAGGACTAAGGGTGAGAAATAGACTTCTCATAGAAAGGATTTCCTGCCAAGATACGACCCTTTGCTACCGGATACAATAGCAAAACTACGCTCGCCCGGCCGCCGCCCCGCTGCCGCCCCACCCTTCGCCCGGGCCCCGCCCGGCCACCATCGGCCGCCTTCCCGGAACAGGCGCACAGCTTGTTGGTTTTTAACAAAATATTGGGCAACAAAATATTAAATTCGTCGTTACAACCATAGAAATCAATATCCATGCAAAAGAATCTGATGCACCACAACGTCCGCCGGACCCGCATCTACAAAGACATCTACCGGCCTTCTTCCAGCCCGTCCCGTTTCCTCGGCACCCTGCTATCCGTCCTTCTGCACGGCCATTCCCAGGTCGACAACCGCGATATTAATTATCCGAGAGGGAAGAGCCACTAGTCGCCGCGTCCCCACCCGCTCACCGTCGCACCAGCAATCCAAATTTTGCAGTATCCCCCGGCTCCAGCCTCGGAAAGATATCGTCTTTCGTAAAAGGCTGATGATCGGGGCCGACCGAAAACAACCAATACTTGTCGCCCACCTTTTCATAATAATAGTGGCCGCCTTTTCCCTGAGCGCGGCCTTGGTAAAACGGGTCATTGATCCAAACATTCCCACGCGGATTTGCAATCTGCGGCAGGCTGTCCGGGTAAACGCCATGCTGGAACCTGTAAAATTCAATATTCTTGAAATCGTTCGTGAGCTGATCCTGCGACGTTTTCGTCCACCATTTGATGAAAGTGCCGCTATTCATCTCCCATCTATCGAACGCGGACCAAAAGACAACGGTGAAAAGGCAATCCGCGACACCAATAACAACCAGGCGCCAGTCCCTGAACTGAAAAATACCCCTGAAAAACAGGATTAGCCCCGCGATAAAACCGAAATTCGGAACAAATCCGACCAACCCCCACCACCGCAACCGTCTCGCCCGTACCTTTCGGGACCTTTCGCTGTTTCCTCTCACCTTCTCCATCCCGTTCCGGATATACCCGGTGAAATTATCGGCGTCGTTCCCCGAAAGAAAAGAATGCCTGGGTATCACATAGAACACGCCATGGAACATGGAGACGTAGACACAGCCACGGGCACTACCTGCCGTTCGAACTGCTTCCCATCGCCAGAATTTGGCATCCTCGCCGGGGGATACAACACGAAAACCATCCGGTTCAAGTGTGATGTTAAAGTTTCTTTCCGTTACGCCTGTCGCCTTGGTCTGCCTGACTAACCGGATGAGGGCAGTCCAATAAGGGATGAGCTGGATAAGGACAATGACGGAAGCTGCGATCACGACTTGCATCAGGTAGGTCCACAAATGAAACGGGTAAATCGTGCTCAGGATGGCGCCTATCCATAATCCGCCGACGACCGGAACAAGGATCAGCCAGGCGATATTCCGGCGAAAGAAATAGTAGGTATAGAAGGCTCTGTAGTCGGCCTCGGTCGTCCGAAATGCTACTTCCATGGTTAATGAAAGAAAGATAAGAAGTTTGGAGCAAATCTCCCAGGTCATGAAACCGGCTCAGTCAACTCAAATAAGGTATAACGAAGTTTCGCGGCAGGCGCAATGTTTGATTTTATCCAAAAAAAAGCGTAACTTCGAAAAATATATATATTTTTCGGCCGGTTAAGTTAATCTCAATTTATACCGGTAAATTTGGATAATTCGGAAAAATACCGTATCTTTATTAAAAGGATAAATCCTTTTAATAAGTCTGGCCATGGACCCGATAAGAAAGGACTATATTCGCCGGTTCAAGACAGATAGAGCCATTCGGTCGAGCTTTGAAGAGTTGCCCCGCCTTGTTTTTTCCCCGAACGAGCTGGAAAAACTGGTTGAAACGAATCGGATCACTTGGGGTCTCGCGCCCTCCTCCCGCGTGGGAAACATAATTGAACGCCTAGTCAAGAATGAGATACTTTCCAGGGAAGTGATCATTTTCGGAAATGAAGAAAAGTATATACGCTATTGCTATGGCAACCCAACCCCATTCGATCTGGCCGTCAGTCTGAATCCCAGGGCTTACCTATCTCATTATTCTGCTGTCGCCCTCTTGGGGCTGACGACACAGGCACCCAAGACCATCTATACCACAGTGGAGGAGAGCATGCGCATCGGGCCCACCGGCGGCCAACCGGATCAGGCTGCGATTGATCGGGCCTTTGCCTTGCGACAGCGCCGGCCTGAGGCCGCAGCCCGGATCGGAGAGTACAACGTTGTTTTGCTCAAAGGGAAATATACTAACCGTGCCGGGGTCTTGTCGGCCGAGAAAGTTCCCTACACCTCTCTGGAACGAACGCTGATCGATATCGCGGTCAGACCAGCCTACTCCGGCGGGGCATTCGCGATTTTGGACGCGTACCGTCAGGCGGTCGCCCAGGGCATCGCCGGAAATAAAATAACCAATTGGCTGGAGAAGTTCCACTACATCTACCCCTATCACCAGTCTATCGGCTTCTTGTTGGAAAAGGCTGGATACGAAGGGCCCGCACTAGCTGCACTGAGGGCCTTGCCAATGGAGATGGATTTTTACCTGGATTACGAAATGAAGGAGAAAGAATATTCGCCCGACTGGAAGCTGTACTATCCTACGGGAATGTAAGCCCATGGAAAAGGGCCGTGACGTAGGCGGCATAGTAATCAAAGTCCTTTGCAGCCTCCTTTTCATGCGTCGGCAAGGTATCGAGCAAATTCTTCCAGTCGCCGCGATGAATCTCCAGGTATTTGTTGATTTCCTCAATAAACGACAACGGCACACGCTTGGCATAAATGGGACGGGCATGGAATCCGGGAATGATTTTAGCATACGCCAGATTCTGCTGGCAAATGGCCCTCAGCTTTTCAAACACGATCATTTCCACGGAATAAATATAGATCGTGTGGTCGTCTATAGTCAGCGTCTGTTTTCCGGCAACATACTCGAATTTACTTATCTCGATCTCAATCCGGACATCGTCACTTACCGTTCTGGGTTGGCTGGAGAACTGGTAGTCAAAGACTACCAACTCATTCGAGGAAAACGTGTCGGAAATGGTTCGCTGAATACGGGATTTAATCGCATCCAACTCATCATCGAAACTGTCTTCCATGGAGAAGTCGAAGTCGTTAGACACTCGCGATAGCTTGTTCTGCTGCGCCCGGAGCAGTTGGATCGCGTTTCCGCCTTTCAGCACCAGGTGCTCCATCAACTGTTCATCCGAAGCCAGGGCAATGATAACCAATTTTCTTATTTCTTGAATGCCCGGACGCATGTAGCAAATTTGACGGGAAGCTACCAAATTGTACAATAAATTTGTCCGATTTTTCGGCAGCAGTTTGGAAGTCCTGCACAAGGGTCCTGAAACAGTCGGTCCGCCGAAATAGTAATCGCTTCCCTTCTGACTTTATGTTCGAAATGAACCAAACGGAGCTCGAAAATTGGAGGTCACAAATTGTGACCTCCAAAGAAGATAAGCAAGGGCTGCGATACGCTCCATTTTGCTTTACCGAACATGGAGTGACCATGCTATCATGCATATTGAACAGCGAGAGGGCCACCCCTACATCGGCCCGCCGTGGAATCCGCCCCCACCCCCGCCGCCTTCACCGCGGAAGCCCCGGCCGAAGAAGCCCGGCATGCGCCGCTGGGCGGCGCCGACAAATTTGCCCAGGTTATAGGTAAACGTCAGCATGGCATACCGGCTTAGCACGTTGGTGCGTGAATAGCTGGTCGCCCCGGCGCTCACCGACTTGGATACATTGGTATTCTTATTGAGCACGTCGAACACCGTGAGCCGCAACTCGCCGTTCTTCTTCTTAAAGAGCTGTTTGGCAATGCTCGGCGTGAGCAGCGGTATGCTGGCGTTGAACGTCTTCGAGTTCGTATAGGTATACGTATAATCGAACGTCGCCGCGATCAGCCAGCCGCTATTCGTGTAAGCCGTGAATTCGGTGGAAAGCGTTTCCGTGAAGATGTTGAGGTTGTTGTTGCTGCTGACGCCGCGGCCGCCGCTCTTGCTGGTGTCGGACTGGGAGTTCATTTGAGGCAGGCCGGGTATCTTGTTGATCGTATAGCCGGTCGAGGAGCTGAAATTCATGTCGAAGTTCTTCCGGATATTCGTCGTCCACCGGATCGTCTCGTTCAGGGTCGTATTCTTCGTGTAGAGATGCGCGTACTGGTGCGCCAGGTAGGCGGCGGAGTCGGTCGCCAGGCCCGTCTGGCTCTGTGAATACTGCACGTTGGTCATAAAGTTCAGATTGGACTTGGGACGCCTCAGCGGGAAGCCATAGTTGAAAAAGCCGCTCACGTTCCAGGTCCCGCCCAGGTTCGCATAGGTGCTGTTCTTACCCCCCTCCCTGTTATAGTACGAGACATTCTGAATATCGTTGACGATCGTGCTGGCGTTGACGGTCGCAAAAAGCACGCGCTGGGTGGCCGGATTGAAATCGGCGTACAGCACGCGCAGCGAGTGCGTGAATTGAGGTTTCAGCGCGGGATTGCCCAACTGGAAGTTGACGCTGTCCGAGGTCGTGACCAGTGGCTGCAACTGAGAGGCGGAGGGCGTGCCCGTACGGCCCTGGTAGAATACGCGGAGATGCCGGGTATTGGATATATTATAATGCAAGATCACCGACGGCGTATAATTCACATAATTGCGCGCCACCGTAGTATCCTTGGTGGTATTGATGCTGGTGAAATTCGTCCATTGGACGCCGGACCCCACCGATAAATTGTATTTGGGATGCTGGATGCGCCAATACAGACCCGCATTGTCCGAGTTGGATCTGAATTTATAGGAGTTGCTGAACAGGTAGTCGAAATGGGAATAGGCCTTCAGCGAATCCACATAGTCATAGGTATTGTTGGTCGACGTGCTCGTGTTATAGGTGTGGCTGTAGTTGAATTGCAGGATCTGGTCTTTGGCGATCGGCTCGGTATAGGACAGGGAGGGGGTGAGCGTCCAGGCATGCACCGAATCCTTATAGAACTGGTTGATCGTGTCTACCCGGTTCAGCGGGAAGAAAAATCTGTTGACCGAATACGTGTAGCCGTTGCCGTTGTTGATATTCGCCGTCGCGTTTACATCCAATGAAATGGTCCGGTGGGGTTTGGCGAACCGGTGCCGGAGCTGGAGGTTGGACCCGTTGATCTGGAACCCCGAATTTTCGCTCGACGTGTGGCCGGCGAGGCTATTGATAATATTGCCGTGGTTGTCGATCTCGGTGGAGAAGGAAGACGCGTCGGGGGTGCTTTTTTCAAACGTTACATTGGGCCGGAATACAATCGAGTTGTTGGTGTCGAGCCGGCTTTCGATGTTGAGATAGACGCGGTCGCTCGAGATGCGCGAGATCGCCCTGTTACCGCCGCTGGTCACGAGGCTGGAGTCCGCGCCGTAGTTGTTGGGGACCGGGGAGATTGAGCTGTCCGTCTGCATCTGCACGACATGCTGCTGGTTATAGAAATAGCTGCCATAGACATCCGTCGAATGGTTGGGGTTGGTGCCGAAGGTGTTCCGGTAGTTCGCACCCCCCGCCCAAACGGAGGTCACGCCGTTGGACTGGTAGCTCGTACTGGCCGCCGGGCCGCCTCCCCGTCTGCCGCCGCCGCCGCCAAAAATATCCTGCGGCGTAAAATTCTGTTTGTTGATGTCGTTGGCCTGTCCCAGCAGGGAGACCTGCTGGTTGCCGTCGAAACGGTGCAGATTGATGCTCTCGTCATAGTCCTCGTCGGTGCCGGCCGCCGCCACACCCTTCCCGAAATACCCTCTGCGGGAATTCTTTTTCGTGACGATATTGATGGTCTTGACGCGATTACCGTCATCAAACCCCGTGAATTTGCTCTGGTCGCTCAGGTCGTCGAAGACCTGGATCTTGTCGATGATATCCGGCGGAAGGTTGCGCGTCGCGAGCTTCGGGTCGTCGCTGAAGAACCGTTTGCCATCCACCAGGACGCGCTGGACGGTCTCGCCCTGGGCGGTGACCGTGCCGCTGTGGTCGACGGTGATACCCGGCATTTTGTTGAGCAGGTCCTCGGCGGTAGCGTTGGGCTTCACGGCAAAGGAGCCTGCGTTATATTCCACCGTGTCCTTTCTTATCCCCATCGGCGGGCGCTGCACGATCGCCGCTTCCAGCAGTTCGTTGGAGTGTTGCAACAGGAGCGTCCCCATATCGACATTACTGTTGCTGTCGGTGATGCTGACGTTCCGCCCGATATGCGCATAGCCTTCAAAAGTGATGAGGACAAAATACCGGCCGGCCGGCAGCCCGCGAAAAAGGAAGGCCCCCTGCTTATTCGAAACGGCATATTCGGCGGTCGTCGAATCGCCGCCCACCGGCCGGATAGATATCGTCGCATTGGGTAAGGCGGCCTTGTTGGCTGCGCTGTCCGCTACCACGCCCCGGACCGAGCCCCGAATCTTCGACTGTGAAAATGAAGGAGTTGCGTACAAAAGTCCCAGGAGTAAGCAGTATGACACGTACTTGCACATAGCCAATCGGTTGTTTTAGATTCGACTGCTAATGTAATATGCCGTTTAGTGGCATTATACCCCATAATTACCAGTGGCAAAAAATGGCGGGCGGTAGGGCCAGGAAAGGACTCCAGTTCAAGGTTTTATCGGTCAATAAAGGATAATCACCCGTTAAGAAAAGAGGTACTCGACATCGGCCCTTGTCAGGCTCTTGACGAAGCCGTCGTCATCGGCGATCAGGTCCTTGGCGAGGATGCGTTTTTTCTCCTGCAGTTGCAGGATCTTGTCCTCGATGGTGTCCTTGCAGATCATGCGGTAGGCAAAGATGTTCTTGGTTTGGCCGATCCGGTGCGTCCGGTCGATCGCCTGCTGTTCCACCGCGGGGTTCCACCACGGGTCGACGATATAGACATAGTCGGCGGCCGTGAGATTGAGACCCACCCCGCCGGCTTTCAAAGAGATCAGGAAGACCCGGCAGCTGTCGTCGTTCTGGAAGGCCTGTATCGCCCGCTCCCGTTCCGTGGCGGAGGTGCTGCCGTCAAAGTATTCGTATTTGATATCCAGCTCCTTCAGCCTTTCGCGGATCAGCGCGAGCATGCCCAGGAACTGCGAAAAGATCAATGCCTTATGGTCGCCGATATTTTCGGCGATCTCACGCGCGAGCTCATCGAGCTTGATCGAATGGTTGGGATATTTGTCCGTTTCGTTGAGGATTGCGGGGGAGTCGCAGATCTGGCGGAGTTTCATGAGGCCCTGCAGGATGGTCAGCTGAGACCGCTGGATGCCTTGCGTCTCGATCGTCCCGAGGATCTTGTCGCGGTAGTCGTTGCGGTAGGCCTCATAGACTTTGCGCTGCTCGTCCTCCATCTCACAGAAAAGGATCGTCTCGGTCTTGTCGGGCAGGTCCTTGGCCACCTGCTCCTTTGTCCGGCGAAGGATAAAAGGATAGAGGAGCTTGCGGAGATGGTCCTTGCGGTCCTGCTCGCCGAATTTGTCGATCGGCACCGCGAATTCCTGGCGAAAGAATTCCAGGCTGCCAAGCATCCCGGGGTTCAGGAAATTCATCTGCGCAAAGATATCAAACGTGTTGTTCTGCAACGGGGTGCCGCTCATACAAAGCCGGTGTTTCGCCTGCAGCAGGCAGGCCGCCTTCGTGACCTTGCTGGAGGGGTTCTTGATCGCCTGCGACTCATCCAGCACCGCGTAGTCGAAATTCATTTCCAGCAGGAGTTTGATATCGCTGCGCAGCGTTCCGTAGGTGGTGATGATGACATTGTAGGCCCCCAGCACTTCCTTGTTCCGGGTGCGGTCGCCGCCGTGATGGATATGATAGGTCAGCGACGGCGTGAATTTCCGGATCTCGTTCTCCCAGTTGAACATGAGTGTGGTCGGGCAGACGACCAGCGCGCACAGGCGGCCGTTGGTATCCCTGAAATGCTGCAGGAAGGACAAGGCCTGGATCGTTTTACCCAAACCCATGTCATCGGCAAGGATCCCGCCCCAGTTGACATCCTGCAGGTAGTTCAGCCAATGGAAGCCATGCACCTGGTAGGGCCGCAGGATCGGCATCAGGTGCTCCGGCGGCGGCACCTCGCGGATGCGGTTGAACTCCCGCAGCTGCTCGTATTTCTCCTCGAGCCGGATGATCAGCTCTTCCTCGTTGCGGTTGTCGTACAACTCGTCGATCACGCTCATGTGGTATTTCGACAACCGCAGCTGGTTGCTCTTCCCTTCGCCCACGCGGAACAGGAGCGAGTATTTCTTGATCCATTCCTCCGGCAGGACGCCCAGCGTGCCGTCGTGCAGGGGAACGAATTGCTGGCGGTTCCCAAGCGCCTTCTTGACATCGGCGATCGTGACCCGCTGATCCCCGAAGACGATGTCCACCCGTGCGTCGAACCAATCGGTATTGCTGCTGATATGGATCTTTGTTTGCGGTTTGGCGGTGTTGAACCGGAAATTCTTCAGGGCGTCGAAGCCGTACACGGGAATTTTCATTTCCTCCATGGCGTCGACAAACAGGAAGAACCAGTTGTTCTTCAGCACGTCCGTCCCCTTTAAGGCGAGGCTCTGGGATCCCTCCGGCCGGATAAACTGGGAATGCAGCGACTCCAGCTTCCGGAAGAATTGCAGTTCGGCTTCCTTGTTGCGATGGACGATCATCACCTGCTGGCCGTCCGGGACGATGATCGCGTCCTTCCCGCCCGGCCGGGTTTCGAAGCCCTTATAGGAGAACAATGGCTGGAATACCAGGTAATCCCCTTTTTCCTGCAACAACAGCTTCCGTTCGGGATCGCCTTCCCGCACCTCCCGCACCAGGGCGGGATCGAACTCGACCGTATACTCCCTGGTCAGCGGCAGCACTAGATCGCGCATCCGGGCCGGCCAGTCCTCGCGACTGATCACCTTTTTTTCCTTCCCGGCGAATTGCTCCACCAGCGTGATATCGTCCGGCTTGTTCCACAGATAGCCGTTATTGTTGTACAGGAACAGCAGCGGGCTGCTCGACTCGTTCCGGTCGATGTCCACTGCCTGCCCGTTGATCTTGACGAAGCAGCTGATCTCGAAACCGCCGGGCCCCGGCGCCACGCTGAACTGCGGGGTGATGCCGTCGGCGGAAAGCCCCATCGGCTGGAGGTTGGCCGTCTTAAAGGCCGCATGACCGTTCAGGAAAAAGACAAAGGGACTGGCGTTCTGTTCCGCGAAAAGCTTTCTGAGCTTGGGATGGAGGTATTCCACCATCAGTTTCTTGGTTTCCTCGGGGAGATCGTCCTCCTCGTGATGGATGATATTTTCCCAGATCCCGCTGAACGGGGAATTGCGGTTCAGGTACTTGTTGATCTCGGGCGCCTGCATCTTCCGCAGGAAGGGGATCAGCTGGCGGTCGGATTCGGGAAACGGCTCCGCGTTGACGAATTTCGCCAGGTCCATCTTTTCGACCCTGCCGGTATACCCCGTTTGTTCTTCGTTGCTTTCCCCGGCGATGGCGTCCAGCGAAAAACCGGGGAATCCGTCGCGGTTAAAGAGGAACACCACCCCCACGCGCTGCAGATTGCCGATCGCCTTGTCTTCCTCCGGAATGACGATCGCGGGGACTTCCGCCTCCACCGGTCGCGGCCGGCTGCTCGCCACGGGCGCCACCCGCTTGATCGAGTTGTCGAGCACCCGCAGGAACGGCTTTCCCTCCTTATAACTGAACTCAAACTTTCCTTTCAGATCATCCGACAACGAATACCCATACGCTTCCAGCAATTTGTTCTTTTCCTTATCCCAGTTCCGGATACTTTCGAAATAGTAGGCGCCATGGGCGTGGAGCAGTTGCAGGAACACGATGACCTTGGGAAGGTCCAGGGGATGCATGTCGTCGACATAGTCGCTGCTGGTGTCGAAATTCCTTTCTTCATTCTTCCGGATGACCACCTGATAGATGCGGCCGTCGATCTCCACCGCGGCCTTGACCACCTCGTCCCTGGCGTATTCTATCTGCGCCCGCTGCGTCCGGAGATATTTCTCGGCCTCGGCCAGCGACTGCGGCGAACACAGCACCCGGATGCTTTTCAGGTCGATGAACTTCATTTTCACCACCGTATGCCGCTGGTCGTACCGGACTTCCTCGGCCTTGAGCATGTTCC
The DNA here is from genome assembly GCA_035572015.1 of Puia sp. GTDB lineage: Bacteria > Bacteroidota > Bacteroidia > Chitinophagales > Chitinophagaceae > Puia. The sequence continues at coordinate 30,296 of DATNBP010000127.1, forward strand.
GGTCGAGCAGCTCCTGGAGCTGGATCAGCGCCCCTGCCTCATGCCGGCAGATATCCCCGAGGTTGTAGGGGCAGCTGCACCGGATGGAAAGCGTTTTCGCATCTTTGAATTTCTGGACGTAGACCTTGTAATAGGTCGTATAACTGTCATCCTTGACCCGGAAAGTGACGGATTCGAACAGCTCGTCGTATTCTACCAATTCAACGTACCCAATAGCGTGGATCTTTTTTCCCCGGCGGATCACTTCATCGGTCCCATTGGTGTACACATACTTGATAAGGTGGGGTAACGCCATATAGTTAGTTAACAGCTCCTTCCGGTCGTGTATAGGGCCGACTGTGGAAAGGCCAATCTGCAAAACTAAAGGAAAAAAGGTGACTGTAGAAAATAAATCCGCCGTAACTTTAGCGGCCATGAAGCCGTGTTCATACATCTGGATACCTGCCCTTCTCCTGGCATTTCTAACCGCTGATTCCCAAAAAATTAGCAAAGCTGAAAAAGCTTCTCTCGCGAACCTTCAAACGCATTCCCGATCACTTGCCGCGGATACCGCCGGAGGCCGCGGACCGGGGTCGCCGGGCGAAAAAGCAACCGGTGATTATATCATCTCGACGCTCAGTCAGGCCGGAGCCAAACCCGCCGGGGACCGCAGCGGCTGGCTGCAATCCTTCACGATCGACCAGGGCCGGCGGCTGGGGTCCGATGCCACTTTTTCGATCGACGGTCAACCGCTTACGCTTCACCGCGAGTGGTTCCCGCTGACCATGTGCCCGGCCGGCAAGGTCGCGGGCTCTCCCGCTATCGCATTGCAGGAAAGCGGCGTTCCCTGGTTCCTCGATCTGAAAGATATCCTGGAGGGCGGCAGCGGGTCGCACGCGGAATTGGAGGCCGCCATCCGGGAAAGGGCCGCGTCCTGCGCAAAGAAGGGCGCCACCGCTTTGATCCTCTATAACTCTTCCGCCCACCAGCCCGACCGGCTGGAGTTCGACCCGAAAGAACACCCGGAGCCCGCGGCGATACCGGTGGTGTACGTGACGCGGGAGGCCAGGAAGAAGTTCCTTCACGACGAGTCTGCATCGGTGGACATCAGTCTCCGCGTGAGCTATACGGAACAGGAAGAAAGCGGCAACAACGTGATCGCTTTTTTCGACAACGCCGCGCCTGCGACGGTGGCCATCGCGTCCCGCTACGACAACTGCAGCGGAACGGCGGTGATGCTGGAACTGGCCAGGTTGCTGGGCCGGTCGAAGCTCCGGAATAACAATTACCTTTTCCTGGTCTTCTCGGGGAGCGGCTCGTTCCGGCCCGGATCGGCCTGGTTCGCCGCCCATCCGACGGTCGACTGGAAGAAATTCAACTATGTGCTGGCGCTGGACGACCTGGGCAGCCTGAACGATACCACCCGCCGGCTGACCGTCGGCGGCATCTCCAGTTCGCCGGCCTGGACCGGTGTCTGGGCGGCCGTCCGGGACAAGCAGCAACCTTCTTTCCGGTATGACAGCTCCGCCGCCACGCGTGGGGATGAGGCGGTCTTTTACCGGCAGCATATCCCGATGCTGGTCCTCGCGACCGGCGCCGGCGCCAGGTCCGAAGCGCCAACCAACTACCTGGGAGAGCTCCGCGTGCTCAAATTCATCTATGCCCTGATGGAAAGCGCTAATACCCGTGGCCGGATCACGCCTGCACCATGAAATTGAAGCTCAATATCGAGGACATGACCGACGGGTTCTTCGAAGATACCCGCCTGATCGGCATCGTCGCCCCGGTAAAGGATTATCAGCTGGTCTGGCAGTTCAACAACCGGCTGCGCTTTGATTTCCGCAGTAACAACGACCTGGAGATCAAGCTGACCAAACGCCAGCGGAAGTACTTTTTCGGGATCTACGAATACCGGGAACCGGGAAATGCGCTCCAGCACTTTCTGTACAACAACCAATTCGACGGCGAGTACCTGCTGCCCGAATTCCGGCACCTCGACTTTCTCTGGCTCCAGAAAGGGGACACGGTGTCAGACGAAAAGATGACCAGCCTGATGACCTCGGTCCGCACCGTTCCAGGCGTTCAACTGGTCATGGAGCTGCCCCGGGAGAAAATAAAACACAAAGGACACCTCATCTTTTGAACGATGGCCCGCGCTTTGCGGCTGATCGGTAAAGCTATCATGTATGTGGGAAGAAAAGAATAATACCCTGTACCGGAAATTCCAGTTCCGCACGTTCTCCGAGGCCTTTGCTTTTATGACCCGCGTGGCCCTCGAGGCCGAAAAGATGGACCACCATCCAAACTGGTCGAACGTCTATAATACCGTGGAGATCAGTCTCTCGACCCATGATGCCGGGGACGTCGTCACAGAAAAGGACCGGAAATTGGCGAAAAAGATCGATGCCCTAACCTGAGATCAAGAGTTCATACTCGCCAGGAACTCCTCGTTGCTCTTGGTGCCGCGCATCCGCTTGAGCAGTTCGTTCATGGCCTCTTCGGCGTTCATGTCGTTCAGGTAAAGCCGCAGCAGGTTCATCCGCTGCAACACATCCCTTTCCAGCAGCAGGTCGTCCCTGCGGGTGGAGGAGGCCACCAGGTCGATAGCCGGATATATACGGCGGTTGGACAGCCGGCGCTCCAGCTGTAATTCCATATTGCCCGTACCCTTGAATTCCTCGAAGATCACCTCATCCATCTTGGAGCCCGTGTCGATCAGGGCCGTCGCCAGGATGGTCAGCGACCCGCCATTCTCGATCTTCCGCGCAGCGCCAAAGAATTGCTTCGGCTTCTGCATCGCGTTGGCCTCGACACCGCCGGACAACACCTTGCCCGAGGCGGGCGCCACTGTATTATGGGCGCGTGCGAGGCGGGTGATGGAATCCAGGAGGATGACGACGTCGTGCCCGCACTCCACGAGGCGCTTGGCCTTTTGCAGGGCGATGGTGGAAACCTTGACGTGCTTCTCCGCCGGTTCGTCAAAGGTGGAGGCGATAACCTCGGCCTTTACGCTGCGTTCCATATCGGTGACTTCCTCAGGCCGCTCATCCACCAGCACGATCATCAGGTAGCAATCGGGGTGGTTGGTGGCGATCGCATTGGCCACGGCCTTCAGCAGCATGGTCTTGCCCGTCTTGGGCTGCGCCACGATCAATCCGCGCTGGCCCTTGCCGATCGGCGTGAAGAGATCGATGATCCGGCAGGAATAATCGCTCGGGGTCGTGAACAGGTTCAGTTTTTCAAACGGGAACAATGGCGTGAGGTAGTCGAACGGAACCCGGTCCCGCACTTCCTCGGGGCCCTTGTTGTTGATGGTCTCGACCTTCAGCAACGCAAAATACTTCTCCCCTTCTTTGGGCGGCCGGACCGAGCCAAGCACGGTGTCGCCGGTCTTCAATCCGAACAATTTGATCTGGGACGGGGACACATACACATCGTCAGGAGAGGACAGGTAGTTATAGTCGCTGCTCCGCAGGAACCCATAACCATCCGGCATCATCTCGAGCACGCCCTCGGCCTGGATTACGCCATCAAACTCTATATTAAAGGCATCGTTCCGCCGCTGCGGATACGCCCTCGCAGCCTGCGAATCGCTCATCCGGCCATCCGCGAACTGTTCGCCGCCTTCCATCTCTTCCGCTGACGCCAACGCTTCCTCCGCCCCGGCCGATTGCTCTTCGGATTCTTCCGTTTCCGCCTTGAACTGCTCCTGCCGTTGATCGCGGCGCGGTTCGTGTCTCGGCTGCTCGCCGCGGCCCTGTTCCTGTCTTTCCGGTCGCTCCTGTCTTTCCGGCCGTTCCTGGCGGGCATTCCGCTCGTGCGCGGGTTGTATCCTCGGACTTGCTTTGGCGACGGGCGCCGCGACGGCTTCGGGCTCCTCTTCTTTTTTCTTTCCCGGCTTCTTCAGCACGACGGGCTTCTCCTCTTTCTTGCGGGCATCCCTTTTTACTTCCTGCTTCTTTGGTTTTTCATCGCCGCTCTCCACAATGGCCTCCTCGGTACTGTTGGCCGTGGTCGTCTTGATGATCCGCTTGCGCTTGGGCTTATCGTCGTCGTTGTCGGACTTGCTGTCTTTCGACGTCAACGCTTGCTTGTCAAGGATTTTGTAAACCAATTCCTGCTTTTCCAGCTTCTTCGCGCCCGCGATCTTCAGTTGTTCGGCAATATCGAGGAGTTCCGGAACGAGCATGTCGTTCAATTGGAGGATATCGTACATAAAATAACTTGAGAGTTGAAGACCATTCTCAAACAGTGAGCCTGTCTTAATTGAAAATGTTTGAAATGAATTTTGATTATATTGAACCGAATGAGTTAAAACTGATGAGCTGTGAGCATTGGAAAGGGACTAATCAGCTTAATTCTTTTGCAATTTTAGTGTAAATCCCGCAAAAATCAAAAAAAAAATTTCAAACCCACTGGCTGTCAGCGCTTTTTGACGTCACCGGCATTATTGACCTATATTTGCACGCATGTTTAATACCAGGACTAAAGTCGACAAATTACTGGCAACCGCGCCGCAGGAACAGGAAGTAACCGTCATGGGTTGGGTTCGCACCTTTCGCAACAACCAGTTCATCGCCATGAACGACGGGTCCACCCATAACAACCTGCAGGTCGTGGTCGGGCTGGGATCGGTCGACGAAGAGTTACTGAAGAAGATCACGCCGGGCGCGTCTTTGAAGGTCACGGGCCGGCTGGTCGCTTCGCTTGGCAAGGGACAGGCGGTGGAGGTGAAGGCCGCCAGCATCGAGGTCCTGGGGGAATGCGATCCCGAGCATTACCCGCTGCAGCTCAAGAACCGGCCCAGCCTGGAATACCTTCGCGAGAATGCGCACCTGCGCTTCCGGACCCAGACGTTCGGCGCGGTATTCCGCATCCGCCACACCCTGGCGTTTGCGATCCATAGCTTCTTCAACGAACGAGGCTTCTTTTATCTCCATACGCCGGTGATCACCGCCTCCGACGCGGAAGGCGCGGGCGAAATGTTCCGCGTCTCCACACTTCCCTTCGACAACCCGCCGCGCCGCGAAGACGGCTCCGTCGACTTCAGCGAAGACTTTTTTGGCCGTGCGACCAACCTGACGGTCAGCGGTCAGCTCGAAGGCGAACTCGGTGCGATGGCGCTCAGCGAGATCTATACCTTCGGACCGACCTTCCGCGCGGAAAATTCCAACACCGCCCGTCATCTCGCGGAATTCTGGATGATCGAGCCCGAGATGGCTTTTTATGACCTGGAGGACAACATGAACCTCGCCGAGGCCTTTATCAAATATCTGATCCGTTACGTGCTCGGGCACAACCCCGACGACCTCGCGTTCCTCGCGGCAAGGCTGGCCGATGAAGAGAAGCAGCGGCCGCAGGCGGAGCGGAGCGAACTGGGGCTGATAGAGAAGTTGAAATTCGTGCTCGATAATGAGTTCGAACGGATCACGTACACGCAGGCCATCGACATTTTGCTGGCATCGGCGGCGTATAAGAAAAAGAAATTTCAGTACGAGGTACGGTGGGGGATCGACCTGCAGTCGGAACACGAACGTTACCTGGTGGAACGACATTTCAAAAAGCCCGTGATCGTCACCGGCTATCCGAAGGATATCAAGGCATTCTATATGCGCGTCAACAACGACGGGAAGACCGTCGCCGCGATGGACATCCTTGTTCCGGGGATCGGCGAGATCGTGGGTGGCTCGCAACGCGAGGAGCGGCTTGACCGCCTGGAACAACGGATGACGGAAATGCATATCCCCGTGAAGGACATGTGGTGGTACCTCGATACCCGGCGTTTCGGTTCCGTACCGCACGCAGGGTTCGGGCTGGGCTTCGAGCGCATGATGCTGTTCATCACCGGGATGACCAATATCCGCGACGTCATTGCGTTCCCGCGCGCGCCGAAGAGCGCCGAATTCTGAAATGACCGACCGTCCTATATCGCGTGGCAGGAAGCTCCTGTACTATGGCATCATGTTCGTCCTTCTCGCACTCGTGATCGAACTTTGCTGCAGGGCTTACTATTACCAGGCGCTTGCCCCGCCAAAGCGTTTCGCCACCGCCCAGCTTTTCAGCGACCTCGGCGACAGACTGAGCAGTCATCACGACGACGACCTGCTGACCGGCCGCCTCGAACACAACCAATACCTCGTGCGGCCCGAGGCGTCAAAAGCCGACAACGACGAGATAGACCGCGAATGCCGCGCCGCCAACCGGGCCGTCTTCGCCTCCTGGGTGGAATTCGCGTTCTCCGACTTCCGCTCGAAATATGTGAATGTCGTCGACCACCGCAGGCGCTCGGTCCCCGACCGCAGTGACGCTGCGAGCGACTCCGCCGCCCGCCCTTTCCGCATTTTTTTCCTTGGCGGGTCTACGATGTACGGCCTGGACGTCACCGACGCGGAGACCATCCCCTCCGCCTTCGTCCGCGCCTACCGGCAAAAATTTCCGGGCGGCCGCCCGATCCGCGTATACAATCTCGGCATGCCCTACTATTACAGTTACCAGGAATTGATCCTGCTCTCCGACCGGCTCTTCCACAACGACCGGCCCGACATGATCGTGATGCTGGATGGGCTGAACGATTGCTTCGAGGCCGGCGCCGCGATCGAACGCGCACCGGTTTTCGCGCCGCGCATGCAGGACCGGATCATGCCGGGCGATGTCAAATTCTTCGCGCAGCAAATGCAAAATTACCAGGACTTCCCCGCGGGCATGAGCGCCGATTCCGCCGCCTCCCTCGTAGCCGCCCGCTACCTCGAAAATATCCGGAATGCGCGCGATCTCGCCGGATGGTATCATATCCCGCTGTACTGCTTCTGGCAGCCCGTTCCTTACTATGACTATCCGAACCAGCCCAACGACCCGATCTGTACGCATGCCCGGAACAGCCACATCGAAAAGATCTATCCCATTGTCCGCGATTCGGCTGCCCAAACGCCTTACCTGACCTGGCTGGGCGACATGCTGCACGACGAAAAGGGGTTGCCCTTTGTCGACCAGTTGCACTATTCTCCATCCTTCAACCGGGCGATCGCCGAAAAGATCCTCAGCCATATTTCGATTGATGGGAAATAAGTAAGTTCGCAGCAAAATCCCGTCTATGGCTATTCCCGTCGTCGACCTGGCCGATTTCGCCGGCACCGCTCCGCAAAAAGCCGCCTTCGTTTCGAGGCTGGGCAAAGCATACGAAGAGGTTGGATTCGTAGCCGTCAGGAACCATGGCATCCCGGACGACACGATCGGGCGCCTCTACCGGAACACGACCGCTTTCTTCCAACTTCCGCAGGCAGTTAAGAGAGCCTACGAGATCCCCGGGCTCGCGGGTCAGCGGGGGTACACGTCGTTTGGGAAGGAACACGCCAAGGGCAGCTCGGCGCCTGACCTGAAAGAGTTTTTTCAGTTCGGACAAACCGTCGTGGACGGCGACCCCATCAAAGCGGAGTACCCGGACAACGTCACCGTCAGGGAAATACCGGAGTTCAGTCCGACCTTCGGACAAGCCTACCGATCGTTTGAGGCCTCTGGGTCGCTGTTGCTTCGCGCGATCGCGATCTATCTCGGGTTACCGGAGACTTATTTCGATCCCTATATCCACAACGGGAATTCCATCCTCCGGGCGATCCATTACCCGCCCATTACGACCGAACCCAAATCCGCGATCCGCGCGGAACAGCACGAAGACATCAACCTGATCACGCTGCTCATCGGCGCATCGGCGGACGGTCTCGAGATCCTCAGCAAACAGCAGGAATGGGTGCCGGTCACCTCCCTGCCGGAACAGATCGTCGTCAATGTGGGCGACATGCTCCAGCGGCTCACCAACAACAAGCTGAAGTCCACCACCCACCGCGTCGTCAACCCTCCCCGTGAAAAATGGGGCAGCCCGCGCTATTCCATTCCTTTCTTCCTGCACCCGAAAAGCAGCATGAGCCTGGCCTGTCTGGAAAGTTGCGTCGATGCCGCGCATCCGAAAGCTTATCCCGACGCTACGGCCGGCGAGTACCTGGATGAAAGATTGCGCGAAATCGGCTTGAAGAAATAGGAGGGCGCTTATATACCCAGCAGATATATCAGCAGAAAGGCGGATGCTGCTCCAAGCAGCAGGCTAAGGATCAATTTCATGACCGGGAGGTTGGGGTTGTCCAAAAGTACACCAATAGCCGCGCGATTTGCGTTTTGCAGGGCATTTTTTTTAATCTAATTTTAATGTCGGCCGCATCGGCGCCTTTTCCATCCTTGTACCCATCAGATTTCCAGCGACTTCACCGCTCATCCGCGATCCACGCCACCTGTCCCTAAGATACTAGCTTATAAAAATTACCTTCGTTAAAATAGTACTTTGTCTTGCATAGTACTAAAATCCGTCCTATCTTTATGCTGTAAAACACAGCGTATGAATATCGAGAATACTCAAAGCCAGATGCGGAAAGGGATCCTGGAGTTCTGCATTCTCTCGGTGATCAGGCGCGGCGAAGCTTATCCCTCCGACATCGTCGAGGAGATGAAAGGCGCCAACCTGAATATCCTGGAGGGCACCCTTTACCCGCTCCTCACCCGTCTGAAGAACGCGGATATGCTGACCTACCGGTGGGTAGAAAGCAACTCGGGACCGCCCCGCAAATATTTTTCCCTGACGCCGAAAGGAGAGGCGTTCTACGGGGAACTGCAGGCAACCTGGAACGAACTTTCCAACGCGGTCCACGCCCTGACCCAAAAGATCTGACCCTGCTGAAACCCCACTTCTAAATTTCAACCGCCAAACACAAAATGTATGAAAAAGATCATCAACATAAACTTTCATAGCCGGGTGATCCCCATAGAAGAGACCGCCTATGAGATCCTGCAGCAGTACGTGGACAGCCTGCGCCGGTATTTCGCGCATGAAGAAGGTCGCGATGAGATCATCAGCGATATCGAGAATCGCTTTTCCGAGCTCTTCGCCGATAAGCTGAAGAAGGGCGCGGCCTGCATTACCGACGAAGACGTCAACGCCATCATCGCGAGTATGGGACGCCCGGAAGAGTTCGAAGGTGAGACCGAGCCTTCCTCCGCCCAACCCGGCGCGTCGGCGGCCACCGCCAACACGGGCGCCGGATCGGCTGGCGGCGCCGGATCGGCAGGCAGCACAGGCCCGGCCGGCGGCTTCCAGCAAGGCAATGGCCCCTATTCGACCGCGGAAGAACCCCGGCGCCTGTATCGGACCTCCAATGACAAGGTCCTCGGCGGGGTTTGCGCAGGTCTGGCGCACTACCTCAAGCTCGACCCGGTCGTCGTGCGGCTGATCTTTGTATTCCTCTTTTTCACCGGTGCGGGTTTCCTGCTCTACATTATAATGTGGGCCGTACTCCCCACGCGGCCGCTGATCGCGCCGCCGGCCTCACGCAAAAGACTGTACCGTAATCCCGACGACCGGGTCATCGCCGGCGTCGCCAGCGGCCTGGCCGCCTATTTCCATATCGACGTCTGGATCCCGCGGTTGATCTTCGCGTTGCCGATCCTGCTCGGTGTGTTCACCTCGATCTTCTCGAACATCTGGTGGCACGCCTTCCGGTACAACGGGCACTTTATCTTCAATGGTTTCGGCGGTAGCCTGTTCATTGCCTATGTCGTCCTCTGGATCGTTCTCCCCGAGGCCACGACGGCTCCCGAAAAACTCGAGATGCGCGGGGAAAAGATCGACCTGGAATCGATCAAGAACACCGTGAAGAGCGATCTCGAAACGCTGAAGGGGCGCGCCAGGGAAATGGGCGCGGAGATGTCCGAGCGCATGCAGCAAATGGGCCGCGACATGGGCACCTCTTTCAAACAAAGCTATCAGAATGTCAGCACGGACATGGGTTACGCCGTCCGCAGAAGCGGGACGGGCATCGGCCACGCGATCGGTGTCCTGTTCAAAGCCTTCTTCCTCGTCATCGCCGGGCTGGTCGCCTTCGCCCTGGTCATGGCCCTGATCGCCGTCGCGTTCGGCGCCTTCAGCGGTCAGGGCTTGCTCGATCTGAAGAGCTATGTCCTCGATGGCTTCTGGCAGAATGCACTGGCCTGGGCCACCTTTGTCCTGTGCCTGGTCGTACCGGTGGTCGCCCTGCTGACCTGGCTGATCCGCCGGATCACGGGCATGCGTTCCCAGCGCCACTACCTCGGCTATGTGTTCGCCACCCTGTGGGTGATCGGGATCGTCTGTGCGGTCGTGCTGGCCGGGATGTTCGTCAACAATTTCCGGGCCCGCGCGCATTCGGAGGAGGATTTCTCGCTCGTGCAGCCCGCCACCGGCAACCTCATCATCAAGGCGCATCAGCCGCTGGTCCGGGACTATTATGAAGACTGGTGGTTCGGCGAAGGTTGGCGCCATCACGGGTACTTCTATACCCTTACCGACGATTCGATCCTGCTCAACACCGTCCAGGTCAAGGTCCTGAAGAGCGATGACTCGGTGTATCACCTCCGCATCCTCCGCGGCAGCTATGGCAGCAGCGCCAACGCGGCCCTGGACCATGCCCGCCGGATCGCCTTCAATGTCAGCCAGACCGACAGCGTCATCCAGCTGCCCGGCGGATTTCCTATCACCCGCGACCAAAAATTTCGTAACCAACAGGTCATTGTTGCAGTCTATATACCTGTGGGGAAGAAGGTCCTGATCGACAATTCGGTCAAGCGCTACGATTGGTTCAACCTGGATTTCAACCACCAGCACATCCGCTGGGACAACAGCTGGCGCAGCGATAATGAGTATGACAACGATGGGTTTACGAGGACCGACAATTATTACTGGGACGCGGGCGTGCAGTATATCATGACATCCAGCGGCCTCCAGCGGGTAGATAACATCGATCGCCCGGAGCGGAAGGAACAGCCGGAACGCAGGGAACAAAAGGAGCGCAAGGAAAAACCCGAACGCCCGGAGAAAAAAGAGGCGCCCGACGCCCAATCGCCTCCGGCGAACCCCGACGGCCAGGCCCGCCCCGCCAACCCGGACGGCCAGTCGCGCCCCGCCAACACCGGCGGCTACCGCTATCAGGCGCCGGCGCGAAAGGCAGCCGATACGCCCGCTGCTAAGACCAGTACCTCGATCCGCCCGCGCCGTGCCTCGCAGTATGTGCTATTTTCAAGTTTCATGTGAGCCGATTCGATACCCAAATCTTTACGTGTAAACCACTCTCGTTGGTTGAAGTTGGAAAACAGCCCCCCGTCGTCTGGCGGGGGACTCTATTTTTATGGCCGCAAAAGCATAGTTTTGCCGCATCAAAAACCTTTCATGAAGACCACGCCCTTTACGCCTTTTCACCTCGCGCTCGGCGCGAAGATGGTGGAATTCGCCGGATATACGATGCCCATCAGCTATACCGGCATCAACGAAGAACACCAGGCCGTTCGTGCCAACGCCGGCGTTTTCGACGTCAGCCACATGGGAGAATTCATCATCAAAGGGCCGCAGGCCCTCGACCTGATCCAGCGGGTCACCACCAACGACGCCGCGAAGCTCACCGCGGGCAAGGCCCAGTACAGCGCGCTCACCAACGACAGCGGCGGGATCGTCGACGACCTCATCGTCTACTGCCTGGAAGAGCGGAAAGCGTATATGCTGGTCGTCAATGCCGCCAATATGGAAAAAGACTGGAACTGGATCTCCTCGCACAACACGAACGGCGCCGAAATGCACGACATCTCGGCCAAAACGGGCCTGCTCGCCATCCAGGGGCCCAACGCCAACAGGCTCATGCAGGCGCTGACCGACATCGACATCCTGAACCTCACCTATTACACTTTTGCCAAAGGGCGTTTCGCGGGAATCGACAATGTCCTCATCAGCGCGACGGGATATACGGGCGCGGGCGGCATCGAGATTTATTTCGAAGACAAGGGCGACAACGCGGCAACGGTCTGGAACAGGATCTTTGAGGTGGGCGGCCCCCAGGGACTCCGGCCCATCGGCCTGGGCGCCCGCGACACGCTTCGCCTGGAGATGGGGTATTGCCTCTACGGAAACGACATCGATGACAGCACGTCGCCCCTCGAGGCGGGGCTCGGCTGGATCACCAAATTCACCAAGGATTTCACGGCCAGACCTATCCTGGAAAAGCAAAAGGCCGCGGGACCCGTGCGGAAACTGGTCGGGTTCGAAATGGTCGATAAAGGCATCCCCCGGCACGATTACGAGATCCGGGACGCCGCCGGCAACACGATCGGACGCGTGACGTCCGGAACACAGAGCCCCAGCCTCGGAAAAGCCATCGGCATGGGGTATGTCGCGACGCCCTTTGCCGCCATCGATACGCAGGTGTTCATCAAAGTGCGCGACAAGCTGCTCCGGGCAAAAACGGTCAAGATCCCGTTCAGCTGAGGAAATACCCGGTTTTTTGGTCCGGCCCGCAAGGTTGGAATGATTTTTTCTTGCTAGAATGGCAAAATCCAATGGTCCAACACCTATCTTCAGCAAATGCCTACCATTCATCTGACGACCTTTGTCGCAGCCCCCGCCCAAAGGGTCTTTGACCTTGCCAGGAGTATTGACCTGCACCGGAAATCGATGGCGCACACCGGGGAAGAAGCGATCGCCGGAACCACCAGCGGTCTCATCGGGCTGCACGAGACGGTCACCTGGAAGGCCAGGCATCTCCGGAAAACCCGCATCCTGAAGTCAAAGATCACCGCCATGGAGCCGCCGCTGTCTTTTACCGATGAAATGGTGGAAGGCGATTTCAAACATTTCCGCCACGACCATCATTTCAAACGGATCGACAACGGTACCCTGATGATCGATGTATTCACGTACGAAGCGCCCTATGGCGGCCTGGGCCGCCTCGCCGACCGGCTTTTTCTGACCCGTTATATGAAGAGGCTGCTGGAACACCGGAACCAGGCCATCAAGGAATACGCCGAATCGGACAAATGGAAATTCATTTTGAACAAATAAAAAGCGCTCCCCTACTTTTGCCTCCTGGCTCATTACCGCGGTTATGACAACTTCCAGACAAACTTTACACACGGCTCTGTCCCCTGCCCTTTTGCATCTGTACGATGTCAATCACGCCATAGTGGTGATCATCGACGTACTCCGGGCCACTTCGACCATTGCCACCGCCCTCCACAACGGCGCCAAATGCGTGATCCCCGTGGACAGCGTCGCCAAATGTATCGAGCTGGGCCGCCAGATCGACGGCATCACCGCGGGAGAACGGGACGGGATGATCGCCGAAGGCCTCTCGCACGGCAATTCCCCGTTCGAGTATACCCGCTCTTTTATCTCCGGCAAGACGCTGGTGCTGACGACCACCAACGGCACGAAACTCCTCCATATGGCGCTTGACCGCGGCGCCGGCCAGATCATCACCGGCTCGTTTGCCAACCTCCGGTCGGTTTGCAATTACCTGGTCGATCAGAACCAGCCGGTCGTCCTGGCTTGTGCGGCCTGGAAGGACAAGGTCAATATCGAAGACCTGCTCTTCGCCGGCGCCGTCATCCACCACGTCAGGGACCATTTCACCATCCAATGCGACTCGTCGGGCATCGCCGAGACGGTCTACCTGGAAGCCCGCGACGACATGTTCGGCTTCATGCAGCGAAAGGAGGCCTCGCATTACCTGCGGCTGATGGGACACGGGCTGGAGAAGGACATCCGGTATTGCCTCACCCCCGACCTTGCCCCGGTCCTTCCGCTTTACGAAAACGGGAAATTGATTGTCCTGTAGCCGCGGCCGCCATTTCCTTATTTCGTAACTACCGGCGCCCGATACCGCCTACCTTTGTCCTCTTTACCCGGCATAGCCACCTTGAAGCACAACCATCTCCATATTGCCCTCGTCGGCAACCCCAACAGCGGAAAAAGTTCCCTTTTCAACGCCCTGACGGGTCTGAACCAGAAAGTCGGCAATTTCCCGGGCGTGACCGTCGATAAAAAAAGCGGCACCTGCGCCCTCGCCCCCGATCTGCAGGTGACGATCACCGACCTGCCCGGCACCTACAGCCTCTATCCCAAAAGGGCCGATGAGTGGGTGACGTATAAAGTGCTGCTGAACCAGGACCCGTCGGTCCGGGCCGACATGGTGATCCTCCTGGTCGACGCCAGCAATCTTAAACGGAATCTCCTTTTCTGCTCCCAGATTATCGACCTGAAGATCCCCGTCGTGGTCGCGCTGACCATGATGGACCTGGCGGCGAAAAAAGGCATTGAGATCGACGTCGAAGGCCTCGAAAGAGAATTGGGCATCCCGATCGTGGTCGTCAACCCCCGCCGGAACAAGGGCATCCCGCAGCTGAAAAAGGTCGCCGAATGGCGGATCCGCCAGTTGCGCAAGGCGCCGCCGCGCGATTTCATCCCCAACCAGCAGCTCGCCGCGGAAGCCATCCGCGACGTGCGGCAGTGGTTCCCGGACGTCAGCGACTACACCGCGATCCATTACCTGATGAACCACGAGCATTTCAGTTTCGCGCCCGCGGTGCAGACCAGCGTGGAGCAGGTGGAAGCCGCGCATAATTTCAACCATACCCGCATCCAGGCGGAAGAGATCCTCCAGCGTTACGGCCGGATCAAGCAGATCATGCACAACACCGTGGCCGAACCCGATCCGCTGGAAAAGACGCTGTTCACCGAAAAACTCGACCGGCTCTTCCTGCACCGGACCTGGGGCTATATCATCCTGCTCGCGGTCCTCTTTTTGTTGTTCCAAAGCGTTTTCTGGTTCGCCCAATTCCCGATGGACGGCATCGACTGGACCTTCTCGCGGCTGGGCGGCTGGCTGGGCGGACAATTGCCCGCGGTCTGGTGGAGCAACCTTCTGATCAACGGCCTGCTGGCCGGTCTGAGCGGCATCCTCGTGTTCGTGCCCCAGATCATGATCCTCTTCGGGCTGATCACGGTCCTGGAGGACACCGGCTACATGGCCCGCATCAGCTTCCTAACGGACAAGCTCATGCGAAAAGTGGGCCTCAACGGCAAGAGCGTCATGCCCATGATCAGCGGCTTCGCCTGCGCCGTCCCCGCCATCATGAGCGCCAGGAACATCGAGAACCGGAAAGAACGGCTGCTGACTATCCTCATCACGCCGCTGATGAGCTGCAGCGCCCGCCTGCCGGTCTACACCATGCTCATCGCCCTCGTCATCCCGCGAAAAGATGTGCTGGGCATCTTCAGCCTGCAGGGCCTCGTGATGATGGGGCTGTACATGCTGGGCCTGGTCATGGCCATGACCGTCAGCTATGTCGCGAAATGGTTCATCCATTTGAAAGAAAAGAGCTTTTTTATCCTCGAGCTCCCGATCTACCGCGCGCCGCGCTGGCACAACGTGGTGGTCACGATGATCAACAAGGCCAGGATTTTTGTGGTGGACGCCGGCAAGGTCATCATGGTCATCAGCCTGATCCTCTGGGCGCTGAGCTCCTTTGGCCCGGGTCACAGCCTGGGCAGGGTCGAAGCCGATTATGCGGCCCGCGAGCAACAGCACCCCGCGCAGGCCGCCGACCTGGAAAAGGAGAAACATTCCGCGTTGCTCGAGCATTCCTATGCGGGACACCTCGGCAGGATCATCCAGCCGGTCATCCGTCCCCTTGGCTATGACTGGAAGATCGGCATCGCGGTGATCACCTCGTTTGCCGCCCGGGAAGTCTTCGTGGGCACGATGGCGACTCTGTACAGCGTCGAGGGCGGCAAGGACGCCGACCAGGAGACCCTCCGGCAGCGCATGCAGTCCGCCAGGCGGGAGGACGGGACGCCAGTATATACTCTCGCGTCGGGGGTTTCGCTGATGGTCTTCTATGTCCTGGCGATGCAGTGCATGAGCACGCTGGCGGTGGTGCGGCGGGAAACGCGAAGCTGGAAATGGCCGGTGATCCAGCTGGTGTACATGACCAGCCTCGCTTACGTGGCAAGTCTCATCGTCTATCAGCTGCTGAAATAACCCGCCCCCGCGGCCGCCCGCGAGCCGTCAACAAACGCCCCGCAAGCCATCAACACCCCCCCATCGTTTTTCAATTCACTCCGCCCGCAAATTGGTCACCGGATTGGCGGTCGCCGCCCGGATCGTCTGGACGCTCACCGTCAGGATCCCCAGCAGCAACACCACTACGCCCGGCACCAGAAAGACCCAGGCTCCGACCGACGCCCGATACTGATAATCCTGGAGCCAGCGGTGCGTGAAATACCACGCGACCGGAGCGGCGATGACCAGCGAAAGCCCGATCAGCAGAACGATATCCCGCGTGAGCAAGGTCGCCACGCGGATGACGCTGGCGCCAAGCACTTTCCGGATGCTGATCTCTTTGCTTCGCTGCCCCGCGGAAAAGAGGGAAAGCCCGAAGAGACCCATGCAGGAAATAAAGATCGAGATCGCCGCCGTCACGTTGATCAGCGTTTCGGTCTTTTCTTCCTTCGCGTACAGCGCGGCGATCGACTCATCGAGAAAGCTGTAGGTAAAGGGCGTACCCGGGTAGAGTTGCTTCCAGGTCTTCGCGATCCGCGCCAGGGTATTCTTGACGGCCGGGATCGATTTATTTTTTGAAGCCAGCTTGATGCCGATGCTGCGTTCTGATGGAGCGACGTCGAAGATGACCACCGGTTTTATCGGCGCGCGATAAGAATGTTCATGATAGTCCGCCACGACGCCGACGATCGGATAGGACTGTGTGCCGACAAAAAGAGGTTGCCCGACGGCCTCCTCCGGCGTCTTGAATCCCGCGGCCTTCGCCATCGATTCATTGATGACCAGTTCCCGTATGCTGTCGCGATAGCCGCCTTCGGTCAGGTTCCTCCCCGCGAGCAGCCGGATGCCATACAACGGGATAAAATTGGAATCGGCAGTCTGCAGACCGGGTTGGACCGGCTGCTCGTTCCGGCCCTTGAATCCCCCCTCCATGCTGACGGTAAAATCGCTGATCGGAGCGAAGGACTGTTGCGTCACACCGACGATGCCGGCCAGGTGCCGCAGCCGCTCCGCGAAAAGCGCCGGTTTGGCCGTGGAATCCTCGGGACCGGCGGGCAGGGTCAGGATGGCGTCGGTCTTGAACCCGATATCCGTCGTCCGCATATAGTCGATCTGGCGGCTGACGATGACCGTGCTGATGATAAAGATGAGCGAAATCGAAAACTGGAACACGATGAGCGCTTTGCGGATATTCAGGCCGCGCCCCCCATGCCGCCCCAGCGGCCCCTTCAGGCAAAGCACGGGAACAAAGCCCGACAGGACGCGTGCGGGATAGAGCCCCGCGAGCAGCGTGGCGCCGACGACCAGCAGCAGGATAAAGATTCCGTTAGCCGGGTCGAAGACGTGCGCGGTGACCCCATCGGAAATGAGACTCCGGAATGCCCCCAGCACCGGCCGCACCGCCACCGCGGCGACCCCCAGCGCGGCCACCGTCAGTACGAAGGTCTCGGTCAGGAACTGCAGCGTGATGCTCCTGCGGCTGCCGCCCATCACTTTACGGACGCCGATCTCCTTGCTCCGGCGGACGGCCAGTGCGATGGAAAGATTGATGAAGTTGATCGCCGCCAGCAGCAGGATAAAGCCGGCGATCCCCATGAGCGCGTAGAGGGTCGGCAAATGCGCCTTTTGCTGGCCGTCGGTGACCGTCGCGTCGAAATGGATGTCGGCCAGGGGTTGGAGCTTGAGATTATATTGGAAACCGGGAGGTTCCGCGCGCAGGCCGGCGATGGCATGCAACTGGGCGTTCACCCTGGCCGGCGAAGCGCCCGGGGCCAGCTCGAGCCAGGCCCGGGATTGAGACGGGCTCATGACTGGCCGGTTCCCGTTTTGCAGCTCTTCTTCGTTTGGCTGATGCGTGCTGCTCCGCGAAATGAACTCGGTAAAGGGATTGTCCGTAGGCTGCGTCCAATCTTTGATGATGCCCGTGACCTTCGCCTGCAGGCTGTCGTTAAAGACGATCGTCCGGCCGATCGCCTGTTCCGGCGACGCGTTGCCGAAGTATTTCCGGACCGCGGCCGTGGTCAGCACGACGGTATTAGGCGCAGCTAGCGCCGTGGCCGGACTGCCCGCCAGCCAGTCGTAGGAGAAGATCCGGAAGTACTCCGGGCCCGCGATGATCGTGGAAGGCAGCCTGGTCCCCGCGATCTGGTTCCGCGACATTCGACCCGGATCATCCCCGCCCGGAACGGCGATCTTCGCCGCATACAACACATAGGAGGCCAGCGTCTGCACACCCGTCAGCTTGCCGCCGGCCCGCTGTGGAAGATCCAGCGGGGCGCTCGCCCGCACCTGCGCGTTGTGAAACCCGGGAATGGCCAACGTCTCGACGACCCGGTAGATCCGGTTGCCGCCGGGATGAAACGCATCCGTACTGTACTCATAATGCGCGATCAGGAAAACAACGATACAGGTGCAGATCCCCAGCGCGAGGCCGAAGACATTGATCAGGGAATAAGTGAGATGCCGGCGGATGTTCCGCCAGGCAGTCGTGAAGTAATTTTTTATCATAAGCGGCCAATTTTGCGGTCATTCCAACACCCCCAGGCCCACGAGCTCTTCCCGAAAAAGCGCCGGCGTCCGGAACACCAGCCCCGTAAATCCCAGCTCCCGTGCGGGCAACACGTTGCGGACATTGTCATCCACATAGATCGCGTGCGAAGGCTCGATACCGAACCGCTCGACGAGCAACCGGTAGATCTCCGGGAATGGCTTACGCAATTTCTCCTCTCCCGACACCAGCCGGCCATCAAACCAATGAAGGAACTCATAGAGCTCCAGCGCCACCGGGAACGTTTCCGCGCTCCAGTTCGTGAGCGCATACAGCCGTAACGACGTCCGGGATTTCAGCTCGCGGAAGATCTCCACCGTTTCGTGGATGGGACCGCCGAGCATTTCGCTCCACCGGTCATAGTAGGCGCGGATCGAGGCTTCGTGCCCGGGATATTTCTTGACCAGCATTTCCGTCGCCTCGTGAAGCGACCGGCCCGCATCCTGCTCCTCGTTCCAGTCCGGCGTACAGATCGTCGACAGGAACCACCGGCGTTCTTTCTCATCCGGGATGATCTTGTTATACAGGTATTCCGGGTTCCAGTCGATCAGGACGCCGCCGAGGTCGAAGACGAGTGTATTGATGATTGCCATACGATCGTATTGCGTCTACACAATTTTTATGAGCCGTTCCACCGCCGCCTCCAGCGTAGACTCTTTTTTAGCAAAACAGAAACGGACGACCCGGTCATCCTTCCCCGACACATAGAACACAGACACCGGGATCACCGCCACGCCGTATTCCTTGGTCATCCGGATCGCAAAGGCGGCGTCGGCCTCGTCGCTGATCCGGTCATAGCTGTACAGTTGGAAATAGCTGCCATGCGAGGGAAGGGGCCTGAAGCGGGTCTGCGCCATCAGCTGCGCAAAGTAATCCCGTTTCGCCTGCATGAAGGCGCCGAGGGACAGGTAGGAATCTTTATTCGCCAGGTACCGCGCCAGCCCGAACTGCGAGGGAGCATGGCAGCTGAAACAATTGAATTGATGTACTTTCCGGAACTCCTTCATCAGCGAAGGCGAGGACACGCTATAGCCCAGCTTCCAACCCGTACAGTGATAGATCTTTCCAAACGAGAAGCTCACAAAGCTGCGCTCGAGGAGGTCCGGGTACCGCAGCATCGACTGGTGGGGGATCTGGTCGAAAATAAGGTGCTCGTAGACTTCGTCCGAATGGATGAGGATGTCGGTTTCGCTGACCACGCTCCGCAGCTCCCCGATGTCCGCGGGCCGGAGCACCGCGCCGGTAGGGTTATGCGGTGAGTTCAGCAGGATCATCCTCGTCCGCGGGGTGACGCGGCGCCGCACTTCCTCCCAGTCGATCCGGTAGTCGGGGAACCGGAGATCGATCCGGACGGGAATGGCCCCGTTCAGCTCGATGGTGGGGATATAACTGTCATAGGCCGGTTCGAACACGATCACTTCATCGCCCGGCCGCAGCACGGTGGTCAGCGCGGTATAGATCGCATAGGTTCCGCCCGGCGTCACGGTGATCTGCGTGTCCGGGTCCACGTCCACGCCGTAAAGTCCCGCGATCTTTGCCGCCAGCACCTCGCGGAGGCTGGCGAGCCCGTTCATATGTACATACTGGTTATGACCGTCGCGCATCGCCTGCGAGACCAGCGACACGAGTTCCTCGCTCATCGGGAAGTCCGGATAGCCCTGTCCGAGGTTGACCGCCCCCAATTCGGCGGCCAGGGAGCTCATGACGGTAAAAATGGTCGTCCCGACGGCGGGGAGTTTGCTGTCGATCGTTGTACTCATCTGATCTCGATATTTTCTGGCCGGATAAGGGGCTCGCCGTGCAGCCGGAGATAGACCTGCGCCACGGTGACCACGTCTTTCTGGCAATAGGTCACGATGCGTGGCAGATCCCGGTCGGTCCAATACACGGACCCGACCTGGCTCCCGTCGATATCGTCCTTGGGCGTGGGGATGCCGAGCGTACCCGCCAGCAGGTTGAGCGACGTAAAGTTCTTGTATTCCCCGAACTTCCACAGTTCCATCGTATCCAGGTGCGGGACTTCCCAGGGTTTCTTGCCCGCGAGGTTCAGCACGGAAGGCAGCTTCAGCCCGTGGATGATCATGCGCCGGCAGAGATAGGGGAAGTCGAAGTCCTTGCCGTTGTGGGCGCAGAGATATTTCTGCCCCTCGGACCCCCATTTGTGCAGCAGGTCCCAGAAGCGCGTCAGCAGCTCCTTCTCGTCGTCGCCATAAAAGGATTTGAGGAGCAGCCGCCGGTCGGCGGGCGGACCGGACATCACGCCGCAGCTGATACAGATGACTTTCCCGAATTCAGCATAGATCGCGGCGCGGTCATAGAGCTCTTCCGGCGTCATCGGCGTCTTGTCCCGCGTCAGCCCTTCGGCCTTCCGGCGCCAGAGTTCCTGCCAATCCTCCGGCACCTCGCCATACCGCGGGTATTGCGAGACGGTTTCGATGTCCAGGAAAAGTATGGTATGGAGCGAATAGGGCGTCATGCCAGACCGGCCGGTGCGGCCGTTCCCTAAAGATACTGATCTCCCTTGTTTCGTTTGACTTCCGCGACATATTCTTTGATCTCCTGCTCCTTTTCGCGTTTGCAGATCATCAGCACGTCGGGCGTGTCGACCACGATGAAATTATCCAGGCCCTGCAGCAGGAGGAGCTTGTCGTTGGGCGCGTGGACCATACAGCGCGCGGCGTCGATGACGATGACATTGTCGCCGGCGACGGCATTTTCGAGATAGTCCTTTTCGAGGTTCTCGTACGCGCTGTTCCACGTCCCGAGGTCGCTCCAGCCGAAGGAGGACGGGATGACATAGACGTTGTCCGCCTTCTCCATGATGCCGAAGTCGATCGAGATATTCGTACAGAGGGGGTAGATATGCTCCAGCGCCTTTTTCTCGGCGGGGGTGTTGAACTTATCTCTTTCCGCACTGAAGACGTCGTACATCTCGGGCAGGTATTTTTCGAAGGCCTGGATGATCGTCTTGCCCTGCCAGACAAAGATGCCCGCATTCCAGAGGAAGTCGCCGCTCGCCAGGAAGGTCTTGGCCAGTTCGAGGTTGGGTTTTTCGGTGAAGGTCTTCACCTTGTACACGTTGTCCGACACCGAATGCTGTTCGTATTGGATATAGCCATATCCCGTATTGGGATACGTGGGTTTGATCCCAAGCGTTATAAATGCGCTGTGTTTCCCCACGAACTCCAGGGACTCGAGGCAGACCTTGGTAAAAGCCGTTTTGTCCAGGATCAGGTGGTCGGCCGGCGCGACGATCAGCGACGCCTTCGGGTCCATCTGCTGCAGTTTGAAGGACATATACGCGATACACGGCGCCGTGTTCTTGCGCGACGGCTCGCCGAGGATGTTCTGCTCGGGCAGATTCGGCAGTTGTTCCCGGACGATCGTCGCATATTCCTGCGAGGTGACGACATAGATGTTCTGGTTCGGGATAAAGGACGCGAACCGGTCGTAGGTCCATTGGATAAGCGTCTTGCCGGTGTTGAGGATATCGAGGAACTGCTTGGGGAAATCCTGGCGGCTCATCGGCCAGAAGCGGCTGCCGATCCCGCCGGCCATGATGACCACATAATGATGTCTGTTCATAGTTCAGTTGTTAGAGAATGCCCTCACGGATAAGGTTGTTTAGATCGATAAAGCCCAGGTAGGTCGGTCCGTCGGTTACCACCAGCCTGGTGATGTCGTATTCGCGCATCAGGTCCAGCGCCTCGATGGCCAGCGCGTCGGCGTCGATCGTCTTTGGACTTCGGGTCATGATGTCCCCGGCGGTTGTTTGTTCGTCCATCCCTTTCTTCTCGAGCATGCGCCGCAGGTCGCCGTCGGTGATGATGCCCAGTAGTTTGTCGTCCGCATCCGTGACAGCCGTAGCCCCGAGCCGCCTGGTCGTGATCTCGATGATGACGTCCCGGAGCGGAGTATCCGCCGAGACGCGCGGTTTGGCGTTCGAGCCATAGACTTCCCGGACCCGCAGATAGAGTTTTTTGCCCAGCGTGCCGCCCGGGTGGAAGCGCGCGAAGTCCTCGCTGCTGAACCCCCGCATTTCCATGAGCGCGATGGCCAGCGCGTCGCCCAGCACCATCTGGACGGTAGTGCTGCTGGTGGGCGCCAGGTTATTGAGACAGGCTTCTTCCGCCACAAAGGCGTTGAGGACGATATCGGATTGCTGCGCGAGACCCGACTGCAGGTTGCCGGTCATCCCGATCAGGGGGTTGCCGAACCCGCGGATAAAGGAAAGCAGCATCTTGATCTCCGGGGACTCGCCGCTCTTGCTGAGCAGCATGACCACGTCCTGTTCCTGGATCATCCCCAGGTCGCCGTGGATGGCGTCGGCGGCGTGAAGAAAGACCGCCGGCGTGCCCGTGGAGTTGAGGGTGGCCACAATCTTTTGCGCCACGATGGCGCTTTTCCCGATCCCGCTGACGACGACCCGCCCGCGCGAGGCAAAGATGAGTTCCACCGCTTTTTGAAACTGGTCGTCCAGCAAATTTTCGAGCGCCGCCACCGAAGCGGCCTCTTTTCTGATGGTCTCTTTGCCGACGCCGATGATATTTTTGCCCGGGGCCATAGTTTTAAAGTCGCAAACCTACGACACCTTCCAACCTTTTGCAGCGGTATTTAAATCTTTTATAGAACTTTCTACCCTTCGGTTTGCAATGCGCTCACATCCAGCAAAATGTACCCGGACTTCGACCACAGTACACATTAAATTTTTTGCCATGCCTTTCCCTCGCACTTGAATTTTAACACAATCCGCTAGCTCCTTAGGGCGTTTTTGCGTACTTTCGCCAACTCTTAACGCACTGCTTTTACCCGACAGGCAACCCGTGAGAAAGAAAACCACCGAGCATGGCAAGAACCGAAACAAAAAAGACCGCCACAAGAAAAACCAGGGCCCAGACCGGCAAGTCCCACCTCCTACCACATCTGCAGGAACACTTTGGTTTCGACGCTTTTAAGGACAACCAGGATGCGATCATCCAGAGCCTCTTATCCGGCAGGGACACCTTCGTGATCATGCCGACCGGCGGGGGCAAAAGCCTCTGTTACCAGTTGCCGGCCATCATGAGCGAGGGCGTGGCGATCATCGTTAGTCCCCTGATCGCCCTGATGAAGAACCAGGTCGATCTCGTCCGCAGTTACAGCAGTAAGGACAGCGTGGCGCATTTCCTCAATTCCACCCTCAATAAGAAGCAGATCCGCGAGGTCCATGGGGACCTCCTGAACGGCCATACCAAGATGTTGTACGTGGCTCCGGAGACCCTGACCAAGCAGGAGAACATGGACTTCTTCAGCGACCTGAAGATCTCCTTTTTTGCGGTGGACGAGGCCCATTGTATCTCCGAGTGGGGGCACGATTTCCGGCCCGAATACCGGCGGCTGCGGGAGATGATGGACCAGATCAGCCCCAACATTCCCGTCATTGCCCTGACCGCCACGGCTACGCCCAAGGTCAAGAGCGACATCATCAAGAACCTGGGCCTCCGGGATCCGAACATCTTTATCTCCTCCTTCAACCGGCCGAACCTCTACTACGAGATCCAGCCGAAGATCAAGAAAGACCAGACCATCAAGAGCATCGTCCGGTATATCCTCCAGCAGAAGGGCAAGAGCGGCATCATTTATACCCTCAACCGGAAGACGACCGAGGAGCTCGCCGACATGCTGGGCGCCAATGGTATCAAAGCCGTGGCCTATCACGCGGGGCTGGACAGCAAGCTGCGGGCCGAGCGCCAGGACCTCTTTCTCAACGAGGACGTCCAGGTGATCGTCGCCACCATCGCGTTTGGGATGGGCATCGACAAGCCCGACATCCGGTTCGTGATCCATTTTAACATCCCCAAGTCGATCGAGAACTACTACCAGGAGACCGGCCGCGCCGGCCGTGATGGCCTGGAAGGCAATTGCATCCTCTATTATTCGCATAAAGATGTCGCCAAGCTCGAGCACCTGATGAAGGACAAGCCGCTCAGCGAGCGCGAGGTCGGCGCCCAGCTCATCAACGAGATGGTCGGCTATGCCGAGAGCGGTGTTTGCCGGCGGAAGACCCTGATGAGTTATTTCGGCGAGGACTACGAGGTCGAGAATTGCGGCGAGTGCGACAACTGCCGCCATCCGAAGGAGTGGATCGAGGCCAAGGACAAGGCGTTGAAGGTCCTGAAGACCATCCGAGCGCTGGACGAACGTTTTGCCGCCGGCTATGTCCTGCATATCCTGCAAGGGCGGCTGACGCCGCAGATCCAGATGTTCCGGCATGAGGGCATCGCCGAGTTCGGGATCGGGAAGGACGATCCCGAGCATTTCTGGAACTCGCTGATCCGCCAGTTGCTGTTGGAGGACCTGCTGACCAAGGATATCGAGGAGTACGGGGTGCTCAAGATCACCCGGAAGGGCGAGGATTTCCTGAAAAAGCCGCGGTCCTTCCCCATCGTGCTCAACAATCTCTTCGAAGAGGCCAATGCCGACGACGAGGAGGACAACACCGAGGCTGGCGGCGCCACCGCCACCGACGAGCAGTTGTTCGAGATGCTGAAGGAGCTGCGCCAGAAGGAAGCCAAAAAGAAGAGCCTCCCGCCTTTCGTCATCTTCCTCGAGACTTCCCTGCAGGACATGGCCACCCTGTACCCGACCACGACCCAGGAGCTCGAAAAGTGCCAGGGTGTCAGCAAGGGCAAGGCGCTCCGCTATGGCAAGCCTTTTATCGAGCTCATCGCCAAATACGTGCAGGAGCACGACGTCCAGAAGCCCGACGATTTCATCATGAAGAGCGTGGTGAACAAGAGCGTCAACAAGGTCTATATCATCCAGCAGGTGGACAAGAAGATCCCGCTCGAGATGATCGCCAAGAACAAGGACCTGCGGCTGGATGCGTTGCTGGAGGACATGGAGACGATCGCAGCCAGCGGCACCAAGCTGAATTTGAACTACGCCGTCGATGAAATGCTCGACGAATACGAGCAGGATGAGATCATCGATTACTTCAAGAGCTGCGAGACCAGCAGTCTCCAGGTGGCCCAGCAGGAGTTGTCGGAGGGCAATTTCACCTGGGAGCAGCTGAAGATCATGCGGATCAAGTTCCTGAGCGAATACGGCATGTAGGGCGCGCGGGCGCGGCCCTTTTTGCCCGGATGCCGGCGGCGCAAGACCCGCTATTTTTTAAGGTTTTATAGCCGATTTTTTCCATTTCTAGCCCGGAATTCCTATTTTTGCCACCCTATCCACCTTTCCGGGCCCCGCCCGGTATGCGGAGAAAGGCGGTGCGGTAGCTCAGTCGGTAGAGCAAAGGACTGAAAATCCTTGTGTCGGCGGTTCGATCCCGCCCCACACCACGAAGTTAAGGGTCAGTCGCCTGTAAATTAAATGTTTACGGGCGATTTTATTTTTAGGGGGACAGTTTGGGGGGCGGGATTTCCCGGAATTTTGAGCAGTCGTCCCCCGGTTAATTTTCGAACCCATTCTAGGTCCGGCCAATAGTCTCAGGCAAATTTCCTGACATATGTCAATTTTTTCTCCAAGTCAAGTTTCCTAAATTTTATCCTTCCTTATTTTTCATCAAAAGGTCAGTGTTATGGGATTCAGAGAGAAGATGTTTAGCAGGATCTTTTACGTTGTGTCTTAACGGATTTTGGCCAGCGATCGCCTTTTTCATTCAAAGCCAGGAAGTTTGTTCCATACTTTCAGTACAAAATTGGGCCTTACGAGCCAGGGTATGTCCTGCTTTTTAGGAAGGAACCAACGCTGGGCATCTACAAGAACGAGATCTTTAGCAAGATGTATGAATACTCCGGGTACGACCTGGTCCGGTATCTGGAATATCACTATGAAGCCTATGAGAACCAAGCTGACTTTATCCGTTTCCTTTTCTACGAAGTTTCAGAAAGAAATAACCGACACGTACCGAAAACGTACAAATTGAAATTACACACGGCTTCCAATTGGCTTGCAGAGAAAAAGAGCGAGCATCAAGCCCAGCAAGAAAAGCTATTAAGGTCTCAAATAGAACAAGATGTCCGCTCAGCATTTACCGAGCAGGCTACCCTGCCCTAGATATTGAGGCAGCTGTGAAATCTCTTTCTGAAGAATTGGCCGGCCGGCCGCGGTATTTAATAATTTGGCCTCCGCCCGTCCGTCGCCTCCGCTGACGCGTAGTCTGAACGTCCGTTCTCCGGCCCAACGCTAAGGTCGACCGCGGGTAGCTGCCCGCCGTCCTCGTTCCTCGGACTACTCCGGGCAGCACGGCCGGCCACGTGGCGGGCGGTGGCGGTGGCAATGCTACCGCCGGCGAGCAGCTGCGGCCAAAAGCCCGGCATCCTACCGCCGTTGGTACCGCTTCAAACCAAGATGAAAGAAGGCTTTAATCCTGGAGCCGCCGTCCGGCAGCTTTCACCTTAGCTTGAAGCGGGAAGTGAATTACCCTACAAATTTACGGGTTCGCCGGGCCTGGGAGGAGTCAAGGAACTATGGCATAAACGGTTCGGTACAGATCCTCATCAGCGGGAGCCCGCTTCTGCCGCATCAAGCCAGTCATCCCCATCACCCGCAGCGTTATTCCGTTCCTCCTTGCCCCGGCCCGGGCCTCACCCGTGCCCGGCAGGGATAATTCACTCCATCACTTTCAAATCCCCCAGTTTATGAAAAAGAAGCGCAAGGACCACATGGCTATCAACGACCCTAGCCTGGTTCAATACCTCCACGAGCTCGGCATCGAGCCCATTGCCAAAAGGCCCGGCGAGATAGACTATCGCTCACCCTTCAACGACGATCCTTCGGCGATTATGACCGTTTACCAGGACAGTAATAGTTTTGAGGATATTGGAAGTGGGCTGAAAGGTTCGCTATGCGACTTCGCCTGCCACCTATTCGGGTGCAGTCCCGAAGAGCTATGCGGCGATATCGCGCGGTTGAGACTTTACGCGGTTGGCAAACATGCGGCGGCTCTTGGCTGAGCCGCTTTAACAAAACGAGTAAAAGATTTTGTTTAAATTGTATCACCCTGATCATGAAATACCTTGTTCCCCTGACATTTATTTTTCTGTTGGGTTCAGAAGAAGTGCGGGCCTTCGGCAGCGCATCGGTTTGTTTGTTCCCGGTAAAAAACGGCGCTAAATGGGGATTTATGGATATCAATGACCACTTGGTAATTCCATGTACTTTCGATAGTACCCTTGGGTTTTCTGAAGGTTTAGCGGCCGTGGAATCAAACAACGAATGGGGATTCATAGATAACACCGGAAAATTAATAGTAAGACCCCAGTACTTTCACATCGAATCTTTCTCCTGCGGGCTGGCTCAAGTGTGGACGAAAGATCGAAAATACCCTACTTCTTTTATCGACACCACAGGAAAAGTCGTTTTCCGCTGTAAATACCCCGATGTCACTTCGTTTTACTGCCAGCGAGCTCGTGTCTTTATTCACAAGAAGGTCTGCTATTTCAACCGGCGGGGTAAAATTGTGCTTAGGACCTCCTTTCCCTATGGAGGAGTATTTCATGAGGGAATTGCCCAGGTTTGGGCGGCCCATTCAGCAGAATTTATAGATACAAACGGCAATCGTATTGCCTTTTTCTATGAAATGGGGCATGAGGATTTCAGCGAAGGCACGGCGAGCGTCCTTGGACAGGAACATTCATTTTACATAAACCGGGCGGGAGAGGGAATACGTGTTCCAGGCATGTCTTTTTATATGGACACCTTAGGTAATCCAACAATAATCAATACTATTGACAGCCTGGTATATTTTCCCTTCTCTGACGGTATGGCCGAAGTATGCTTACCAGGTACAGACCATAAATCCGGTTTTATCGATTCGACCGGCAAACTTATTATTCCGGTAATTTATGACCATGTTACCCCCTTCAACCGCGGCTACGCCTCAGTAATCCGAGCCGGAAAAACCTACATTATTGATAAGAAAGGCAATGACGCAGGAGAAGAAGGTCCTAGCGCCTTCTATTGCAAGAAATGCAGCTGCAAATAAAGACTTGGTTGATCTGAAAGATCGTAATGCAGCTTCTAATTCAAAATAAATGGGATACATTAAAGAACCGAAGGGCGTAGATTTTGTGGTCGAACCGCATGTTGTAACCGCGGAGGATCGGCGATTTATTAGCGCGGCTATTGCACATTATAAGGCCACCGGAAAGTTTAAAAAGGCACCCAAGGCAAAAAGAACCGCGCGCCGTAAAAAGAAGGCGAAAAATAAAGATGCCGGAATTTTAATCCCGGCAATTCAGTTTGACCATGATCGAAATGATCTATTTCCTTTTTTCAAACGATTTCGGCACCCCGTGCTTCTTTAAGAAAGCGACGGCCCTCCGGGCCTTCTCCTCGGCAGCTGGATCATTACCGCGATCCTTAATGCTCTTGTCCACAATAATATCCACTTTGAATTTCTTGCTCGTACTTACCTTACCCATAACAATGTGATTGTTGGTTTAAAATTACAATTTTATTTCCGGCGCAACAAGAACGACTCGTAATTCCTATTTTTCTGAAATCTCTCCCACTTGCCATCTTTAAATCCGTGTAAATCAAAATATTCGTTGATTACCTTCCAATTTGCCGATATACCCATTTGATACAGTCTGTTGCGCGAAGCGGTGTTGCCCTCCGCGAAGATGACGGCATGCGGGATTGCAGCCGTAAAATCAACAACAATTGCCGCCACTGTAGCCAATATCTTTTCCCGGTCCATGTTGTTGCTGACGACCGTATCACTGAAACGATCTTCCGCTTCCAGCCAGTCACCCAAATAGAGGTTATAATAATCATTCCCGTACTCGGTTAGTGACATCAACCTCACGATTTTTCTGATCCTGCCTTTTGGACCCTCACTATAGAATTCATAGTAAAAATCACTGTCGCCTTTGACAGCCGTGTATTTTTCCAGATGCATAGCATAAGATTAATGGCCGTTTAATAATAGATTTCGGACGCACGATAAACTGCTAAACAGATGAAAGTTCGGAGATCGCTGAACCGCGCAACTTCCTTCTTTCCCAATGCTCCCTCAACAACCTGGCATGATCAGAATGAACCAGCTTGATATACCGCAAAAAGGCTTTTTCCGTCTTGTGACCAGTTATCGCCATGATCGTAAGGGTAGGAGTACCGGCCAGGTACTCATTGGTTGCAAAACTTCTTCTCGCCGTATGGGTCGTCAGCAGCTCCCATTTGGCGTGTGTGGTTTGCTGCCGCCTGCCTTCTTTTGTAAAGGACCTCACCACGGATTTTTGAAGGCAGGGGGTCATCTCGCCCACGTCCTTCAGGTAATCGTTCATCTTTTGATTGCTGATCGCCTTGGGTAACTGCCCCCGATATTTCCTTATAATCCGCCTCACGGCATCATGCAGTGGAATGACCACTGGATCATGCGTCTTCACCTGGGTTACCTCAATAAAATCGTTCTTGATGTTTTCGGGCTTCAAAATGGAATAGTCGGAATAGCGCAACCCGGTATAACAGCCTACGAGGAACAGGTCCCTGACCCGCTCCAGCTTCGGATACAGGGACAGGTTCAATTCCTCGAGCTCCTTCAATTCATCCTTATCCAAATAAATATTGTCCGAATTTTCCCGGATCGTCACATATCGCCGGCTCTTATACGCCAGGTTCTTATTATACCCCATCTCCATGGCTTCATTCATGACCAGCTTGAGCACCTGGATGTGCTTGCCTACGGTATTAGTGGAAAGCTTGAGGTTCTTAATCAGATACTCGGTATATTCTTGATAGAATCCCAGATCGATGTCATCAAAGTCGAATGCCCTTCCCCGGAAAATCTTAAACTCCTTCAAATGCCGGATGGTTGTAACATAGGCCTTGATCGTATTGGGATGAATCGGCTGCCCGGTCTGTGGATTCAACCGGACACCGCTCTCCGACTGAGCGATCAATTTTTCGAAAAACCCGAAAAGGTCGGTCTTAAATTCCACCGCACGGCCTAGCTTCTTATCCAGGCTGGTCTTGATATCATCCAGTGACGGAGTCTTACCGCGGTGTGCAAGTTGATAGTCACGGAAGGCCGTTACTGCCAAGTTGTTCAGGTTTTCAAGGAAGGCATTTATTTCAATGCTGTGCAGATTCCTCCTGACGGTCTTTGTCCGTTGCCGCCCGGCATCCCACAAATCCGGGTGGACGCGCTCATTGGTGGAATACTTTAACTGTTTTCCGCCCAACACCATTTTCATTACGATCGGAGTTTCTTTCTGTGCCCGCGGATCGTGCAGGTAAAAGCTGATGTTTAGCATACACAAAAAATTTCATTTCGTCACGATTGGATCAGCAGAAACAGTGGGATGGGCTCTTGAATGTGAGTAGTCGAAGGTAAACAAAAAGAAATTCTTTGCGGGAACAAAATCATAGTTGATTTTACTTTTCTATCATGCGCATTCGATGCCAGTCAAATATGCAAAATGGGATTCAAATAATTAAGGTACGCAAGGAAGAACTGGTGAAGATCACGGAATGCAGCGATCGGCTCAAGATTAATGATCCGAAAGTACAGAAGCTAACCAGGCGCTAACAAAATTCATTTATTGAGCGCCGCTAACCCTGTTACCTGAACGCCGGTCTGTTATGGAAATGAATCAAGAATACGGTTAAATAAAATATCAGAACAATAACTATGCTTGCCGATCCCAGCTGTCGCGCTCTTCTGCAACGATTGTTAGTTGGGAAAATGGTCTTTATTCCCCCCACAGATGATAAACAGCCATTTCTGTCATGTCTTCATTCAGCAATACAAAGCCGTTTTCTTCAATAGAATTATCTGTTCCCGGCGAAATAGTTATCCATCCGGTAGTAAATTTATAAACTCGTATTGGTCCCTCAAACCACCTTGGGAAATGTCTTAATATATCGTCGTTGGTCAATGTGTCAGAAAATCCGGCGCTAGTTAATGGGAACACGGGTTTTCCAAGGTATTTCCAATTATCCGTACGGTTCTTGGTATAAGTTGCGCTGTCCACCAGTTTCCAACCGTTCGCAGTTGCAAACGACAAAATAACTTTTGGAATAAATGGCTCCAGTTTGCTTGTCCGCCACAGCATTGCCCTATATCCTCCTCTCGGACCTTGTTCGATAATATTTTTTGAGAGTTTAGCTGAAGTAAAATTCCCCCAAAACCTCGCGGGGGCGACAGTCGTGCAAGAAATCAACGCTGTTATTAGTCCAAGCGCAAATGCAGAGAAGACTTTTGTCGTCATGGAATGCCGGGCCACAATACTTTTCCGTTGGGCATTTCAAAAATATCCATTTTCTGCATACCCCAGCCTTTACTTTCTTCACCCACCCTTTGTTTACTCTTGTAATTGACAAAATCAAGTCGGCGGAGGACTTTAAGAAAAGGTTACAACAGGTGCTTGTGAAAAGATGACCATAAGGACTAGCGGATTATTTCGCAAACAGCTCTAACAGGCGTTGCACACGAAACAAGAAAGTAGAAAAAACCCGTTCCCGCTTCTAGTTTTTGATCAACGTTAACCTAAATGACGATGAAGACCACTTTAGGTGCTACATTGCCTCGGCCGTCGGTAACTCATCATCGACAACCGGGTAGCGAACGGTAAGGGATGGAGCTTGCGTAGAGGTTCTTCCCCATTTTAAAGGTGAAGGATCAGCCTTTTCCTTTTCCGCAATCAACTCATAGATCATCCTCAAGCGACTCTTCTGAAGATCCAGTTCGCTTATAGGTGCTTGATCCAGTGCAATGACAAAGTGTTTTACCTCATCAATCAGTAGGTTTCGCAAGTTAGCAGCAGACAACTCATGCAGAGCCTTTTCCATGGGTTAACGTCTTACACGCGCTACAAACCACAAGGATCATTCCATTTTAGGTCAACTACATGGCAAAGAGCGCGGTTTTCACGTGTGACTGCTCTAAGAATACGCTATACGATTCGCTACTTGGAAATCCCCATTACTATAGCGGCATCTTGCCGATGTGGCTAGCAAGTCCAACTTTTTTTCTGTAGCTTTAGAAGAAATAGATATGTCTTCTATTCAGGGGAACCGGAAAACCTAATAGAGTACGGACCAACATTTTCTTCTATGGCTTACATAAAATGGCAGTGTACAAAATGCGGAACACAAAGAACACAGTCTTCTCCACCTGGACCATCTCCCTGCAAAATGGGCGGGAACCATGTGTGGAGCAAACTGGGGAAGTACATCCGCTATTTATTTGACTTTTAATTGCTTAACAGGAAGATCCCAGATTCTATCTAAAAAAAGGGCAAAACTCCCGCCATGGACTGTGTCGACCAGGACGGGAGTTGTTGGTTAAAAATGAATCTGAAGTCTAAAGTGTAAGTGAGGATGCAGGGTTCCTCCCACCAGGTAAAACAGTCGTCCCCTTCCCTCATCCCATACCCCGTCGACGAAAACCCAGGCATTTTGAGGGACTTTACCGGATGAATGAAGACACTGGACCCGGAAAGGCGTATGAAGCTCGCGCAACTGTCCCTTGTCGTTTACGACCAGGATAGTGAACGGGTCGACGTACCTGATCTGAACCGGTTGTCTATCCATAAAGAACGGGTCAAGTTTGCTTTCGGACGAGTGATTAATTGAGGTACCACGACGAGCGCTTTTGGAGTAAATGATCACGAATACTCTCCACCACCTGTGACGCCCTGACGGACCGCTCCAAGAACTGATCGATGTACGTCGATTTGGCAGCATTGGTGAAAAGGTTATGAACTTTCCAAAGGTTGATGTCCCCATTGTCATTACGACAGAAAGCCCGGTCGCGATAGTAGTCCTTGCAGACCGTTCCGATCTGTTGGTCCCCTAGTGTCAAGTCAATCTAATATTGTCGGATATAGTTTCTTCAATTTGATTCGGGCATCCTTGGTGGTAAAGCGCCAGTCGATAACTGCCTTCTTGCCATTCCGGCAGGATTGCCAAGCCTGTACTTCCATTGCAATTGTTTCCATACTGTCTATCCTCCGGTTCAGGCATTGCTTTGTCAAGACATTCAGCTCGATTTCTGCCATATTGAGCCAACTGCCATGTTTGGGCGTGTAGACAAAATCGAACCGGTCCCATATTCTTTTTGCCTCTGCCGGTGAGAACGCTTCATACAGTGCGCCGGGTTTATGTGTAGCCAGATTGTCCATTACCAGGGTTATTTTAGCTGCCCTGTGATACAGATCATCAGCTATCTCTCTGATAAATTCAGCCCAATCCAACTTCGTTTTTCTCTCCGTTATTTTTACATGCCTTTTGCCTTGCAACGGCTCATTGGCCATGAATATATTACAGACCCCACATCGCTCGTATTCAAAGTCGCAGCGAGCCGCTCGGCCACTCCGCATCTTAATCGGTGCCCTCGTTTCCCGGATAAGCTGTTTGGGAGACTCGTCCATACAAACACCCGGGTACTTTCTGGCATAGGGGCGCTTATAGACATCCAACACCTGTTCCATAGCTGCTACAAACTGGCCATTGGCGGTAGGAGGAATTACCCACCCTTTTACTCTCCAGGGTTTTAATTCGTTTTTTTTAAGACTCTCCGCACCGTCTCGTGGGAGATACTGTCCACATAATCCAATTCCACCAACTTATCAGCCAATAACCGCAATGTCCACTTCCCATATCCTTTGGGCGGTTTACTGCAACTCAGCGCTATGAGCCGGGCTTCCAGTTCCCCATCGGCTTTTCGCTC
Source organism: Puia sp. (assembly GCA_035572015.1). Classification (GTDB taxonomy): domain Bacteria; phylum Bacteroidota; class Bacteroidia; order Chitinophagales; family Chitinophagaceae; genus Puia. The sequence goes on from DATNBP010000127.1 coordinate 64,389, forward strand.
CCGCGTACGGCTGGGAGGCTTCCGCTCAATGCACGCCTCGAAGCCTTCTTCCACAAACCGCTTCTTAACCCGGTCTATCATTCGCATACTCACTTTTAACACCCGGCAAATCTCCTTACCCGTGATCTTTTCCCCAAACTTCCCCTCATCGCAGTTCAGCAACATATAGGCGTTCCGGTACACCTGGGAGCTATGCTTTCCTTTGCTAATAATCCCTTCCAGTTCTTCCCGCTCTTCCTGGGTAAGGGTGACTTTGTATTTTACCATAATCTTTTTGGAAGCAAAAGTTACGGAATTTATACGACATTATCAACGTGACATGACACAAGGAGAAGCGGCTCAATTCCTACCCTATCCTTTACCGGTAAGTAGTGAAACATCCTGCACCTTCCAATCAGCTGGGCAAACTGCCGCTCCGTGATGTTGTAGTCCACCAGGGATCTCATGTTTCGAAGCTGATCTACCGGATTGTAGGAGAGGAGCAAGTTTTGCACGGCAAGACGCAACTGGTCCAGGTTCTTTACCTTGATATCAGCCGCCAGACCATCGCTCCAAACGGACAAGTTCAGGCAAACTTTGTTCTGGAAGCCAATGAATACCTTGAAGGACTCGTCTGCCCCTTTTCTTCCGTACAGGTTGTCCTGGCTGTACGATTTCACTCCTCCGATCGTCAGGGAGACCGGGTTGCCGTCGATATCGTCGGTGATCGTCGGGACCTCGATGACAAACATCATCCGCTCATAATAAACGGTCTTTTCCCACTCTTGAAGCTCACTGACGGGCTTGTCCTTTGCTTCAGGTACCCTTCCCTTGATCGGATGGGAAACACGGATAGACGGCCTTAAAATCCGCTCACCGTGGTAGGATTGTGTCGTCACGTCCATTAACGTTTCTATGAACTCCCCGTGCGAGATGGCCACCTCATTATCTTTCATGAACACCGGTAGCCTCCCTCCCTTTCGTAAAAATCCTGATGTTCCCGGTTTAGGGAAAGTGTGTGAATGCAGTCCAGGACGTGGTACATCCCTGCCTTGAGGTTCTGCAACACTCTGTCCTGCCGGTCGCCGAGAGTGTGCAGGATATCGTCCGCATGGAAAGCCTCAGGTATGTATGCTGGAACACTCTGGGTTTGTGGGCCGGACTTCTTCATTTTTCTATGGTCGGCATTTTGATCACACAGTACTTCCTGGTGGGGGAACTATTCATAGGCTGCCCACTCACTAGCAAAAAGTTTAGCTTGTTCCAGGACGGTTTCGACTGCCGCTGCTGTCTTGTCCGGTGGATATCCATACTCTCGAAGTACTCGACGTACGATGACCCGAAGTTTCGCCCGGGCGCTCTCCCGGATCGTCCAGTCGATGCTTGCTTTTTCCCGGACTTTTACCACCAACAGCTTCGCCATGGTACGCAGACTTTCGTCACCCAGGATGTCTAGTGCGCTTTCATTGTCGGCCAGGGCATCGTAGAATGCCAGCTCGTCCTCACTGAGGTTCAACTTTTGCCCCTTGTCCTGGGTGGACTTCACGTCCTTGGCGATCTCCATTAGCTCTTCCAGGAACTCAATCAAGGTGATAAAGCGGTTTTGGTACCGGTTGAAGGATTTCTGGAGCATCTCAGAGAACTTTTGTGACTCTACAACATTTCGTTTGAACCGGACCTGGACCTCATCTTTGAGAAGCTTCTTTAGGAGCTCTGCGGCTAGGTTCTTATGTTTCATGCGACGGACATCCTCCAAAAACTCATCCGAAAGGATCTTAAGGTCAGGCTTTTTCAACCCCGCCTCATTGAGTATGTCAACCACCCCATCGGAAACTACGGCGCGGTTTACAAGCTGTTTGATCACTTCTCCGAAGGCCGGCTTGTCTCCATCCGCTGTCGACGAGGTCGGGGTCAGTACTTTTATCACACGCGCCTTTACTGCCTGGAAGAAGGCAACCTCCTCCGCGATCTCATTTGCTTCCGCCGTTGATTTGGAGAGCGCGAAAGCTTGCGACAGAGCAGTTACTTCCCTGATAAACCGTTCTGCCCCGTGTTCAAGGGAGAAGATATGGTCAACTGAGCTTAAAATTATACTTAGTTTTTCTCTTAATTGTACCCGGTGGAACTCCTTATAGTTATGTCCGTCCATCATCTGTTGGACAATCTCCAGTTTCGTGAGCATGATGTGTACGGCTTCACTGAGGTCGGGGGCCACCTTCCCCTTCCCACCACTGTTAGTGTACACCTTTAGCGCTTTCTTCAGCTCCGTTGCGAACCCGATGTAGTCAACTATCAGTCCTCCTGGCTTATCACCATAGACCCGGTTCACCCGCGCTATCGCTTGCATGAGGTTGTGTCCTTCCATTGGTTTGTCCACGTAGAGGGTATGAAGAGGTGGGGCATCAAATCCGGTTAACCACATATCGCAAACGATCACAAGCTTCAAGGGGTCCCCGGCATCTTTCAAACGGTCGCCTATGTCCTTCCGCTTCTGCTTGTTCCGGATGTGTTGCTGCCAGTCGAGCGGGTCCGACGATGAGCCCGTCATGATGACCTTGATCACACCTTTATCGTCATCCTGCCGATGCCATTCCGGTCGAATGAGTACGATCTCGCGGTACAGTGAGACCGCAATCTCTCGGCTCATTGTTACAATCATCCCCTTACCATCGAATACGGTCAGACGGTCTTCAAAGTGAGTCACGATATCCCTGGCCACCGCACGTAACCGTTCTGGTTGGCCGACAATGGCTTCCAGTTGGGTCCACTTAGATTTCTCCCGCTCGACATAGTACTCAGACTCACCTTCAGCGACGATCGACAACTCTTCGTCGATCTTCTCCATCTCATCTTCCTTCAGGTGGATTTTTGCCAACCGGCTTTCGTAGTAGATGGGAACTGTAGCTCCATCCGCTACGGCCTGGGAGATGTCGTACACATCGACGTACTCTCCAAAGACAGTCTGGGTGTTCTTGTCAGTGCTTTCAACAGGGGTTCCGGTGAATCCGATAAAGGTCGCATTCGGTAACGCGTCATGCATGTGTTTTGCGAACCCATAGCTGATTTTGGTGCCGATTTCGTTGCCGTGTTTGTCTTTAAGGTACCGTGTTTTTGCTTCGAACCCGTACTGTGTTCGGTGGGCCTCGTCGGCTATGACCACTATGTTAGCCCGCTCTGAAAGCAAAGGGAAAGTAGTATCATCGGACGGGAAAAACTTCTGAATGGTAGTGAATACAATGCCTCCCGACCCCACCCGCAGAACCTGTAGGAGCTTATCCCGACTGTCGGCCTGGACCGGCGTCTGTCGAAGCAACTGAGTCGAAGAACCAAATGTGTCGAAGAGCTGGTCATCCAGATCGTTACGGTCAGTGATTACTACCACCGTCGGGTTATTGAGTGACTGAACCAGTTTTCCAGTGTAAAAAACCATCGACAAGGATTTCCCACTCCCTTGGGTATGCCATACCACACCACCCTTACGGTTTCCACCTATGTGGGAGGCGTTTAGGGTGGACGTCAACGCCTTGTTGACGGCGTAGTACTGATGGTAGGCGGCCAGCTTTTTCACTGTATCGATTGTAACAACTTTGGTCTTCGGATCTTCCCGGCTGTGCTTCTCGAAGACGATAAAGTTCTTTATCAGATCAAGTACCACTGACTTGTGCAGCATCCCGTTTACCATCGTTAGCATCTCGCTTTGTAGATGAGAGGCTTCCTTCTTGCCATCTTCCGTCTTCCAAGGCATAAAGCGCTGGTAGGAGGAAGAGACCGTTCCGGCGCGCGCGTCAAACCCGTCGGAAATGACCAGGAATCCGTTATACGTAAACAGGGAGGGAACCTTGGAGATGTAGGTTCTTAACTGGGAGAAGGCTTTTTCCACCGTAGCATTTTCGTCCGCTGCATTCTTAAGCTCAATGACCACAAGAGGTAGCCCGTTGATAAACAGAATGACGTCCGGCCGCTTGTTCTGCCCACTCTCGATCACCGTAAACTGGTTGCATACGGCGAACTGGTTTCGGTCCGGATGTTCGAAATCAATCAACCAAACCAGCCCTCCCCTGTCTTCTCCGTTTACTCTATGCTCGACCTTAACGCCGCTCGTGAGCATATCATGAAAAAGCTCATTCCTGGTTAGAACATCGCCCACGTTGACACGCAGAACCTCTTTCACCGCGTAGTCGAGCACGTCGGCTGCGACCTTGGGGTTGACGCCCGTCAGGGCATCCCGAAGCCGATCGACGAGGACGACCTCTTGATAGCTCGCGCGCTCAGGACTACTTCCATCCGGCGCTATATCCGGACCGAAAACGTATTCATAGCCTTGGGTCTCGAGCTCCTCGATCACCATCTGCTCGATGTGGTCTTCTACGATGCGGGTCATAGGCGAAACTTTTGCAGGTTATAGGGTGACGCGTACCTCACCGTTCATCAGTTTGGGTAGAAGCGTGTCACGAAGGCGCTGTAAGGTTTGTATCTCTTTCAAGTTAAAAGATATTTTATCAAACAAAGGTGCCACGTCGTTACTGAACGCATCAATTTCTTGGACTTCTGGCAAGTAATAACTCTCTTGGAAGAGAAAGCCATTTAGATCTAAATTACGGATGCCCGACGTTCCATTTTCTAGGTTAAAGAAGTCACCTCTCTTATAAATGTATCTGAGCAGCGAATAGAGAAAATATGTAAATGCTTCCCTTTTCGGTCGCAGAAGCCTGCAGAAGTTAGAAAACACTACGTCATTTCCAAGTAGCTCAATGTTGATCTTATTGAAAAAGTATGCTCGTCCCGTCGACTGATCATCGGTTCCGCCGCTGATCTCTATAACTATGTCCCCTAGTCTCACTCGACATCGTTCAAACTTCTTTGAAGTAACATATCTGGTTGGTGGAGAAGGGATGGTTGATTGCATTGTGCCGATGTCGGTGCCTCTAATACACTTAACCTTCACCGTGTTATTTTCATCCGGAGTCTCCTTGCCCCATTCTCCCCCAATAGTATCAACAAACAAGTCACCGATGAACGACGGGCGACCTTTCCCTAGCTCGAACGAGTGTCGGTGTCTGAAAAGTGTCTCCGCGATCTGCTCCAGAGTGCGGTTGTTCCGGTGAAGCAGGTCGATCTTGTCATCCAGGCTGCTGAGGACGTCTGCGATGGCTTCTTGCACAGTCAAAGGTGGCAACATTATTACTACATCAGACAAGATTCCGGTGTTGATCGAAGGCATTGTTGCACCGACCGCGACCATTCGAATATGCTCCTTAAAAGAGTCTAAACCAAAGAAGTACGAAAGAAACTTTCCATTCACTAGATCTGAATTGCTCCTGACCCTGAGACATCGACCTGAAAACATCCAGTCTTGCTCGCGATTGGAAACATAAGCTCGACGATCGACAGATCCAACCCTGCTGAACACAATGTCGCCTTCTCTAAGTGTGTATTTTTTAAGTCTCTCTTTGTCTTCATCACTTACGAGTGGAAGATTTGAGTGAATAACCTTATTATCCCCCAAATGTTCGACGGTTATTATTGGGGTCCCATCCGTTACGTAGTCGTGCATATGAAGTTGACTTCCGAAAGGCCCGGTCTGGACAGTAGCTATTTCACCAAGTTGGTACTCTTTCCACTCACGCATTTCCTGCCTCCTTTATCCTACTCAGGTTAAGACGTATGCGTTCATTCAGTTCGACCTCCGCTTTCATCTGGGCATCAAGTTCGTCTTTCAGCTTGCTGAACCGTTCGTTGAAGTCGAAATCATCCTCGTCATCCGATAATCCGATGTATCTACCGGGGGTAAGCACGTAGTCAAGGTTTTTGACGTCATCCAGAGGAACACTTTTGCAAAACCCGGGGATGTCTTGGTAACCTCCATTTCCTTTCACCCAGTTGTGGTAGGTCTCCGCCACTTTCGCGAGATCCTGTGGACTCAGATCTCTGGTTCGCCGAGTAACCAGGAAACCCAGGTTTCGAGCATCTATGAAGAGGATATGCCCCTTTCTAGGTCGATTGAGGTCGCGGTTGAGGAACCAAAGGCAGGCGGGTATCTGCGTGTTCAGGAACAGTTTCGTCGGCAAATTCACTATACAGTCGATGAGACCGGCGTCGATCAGGTTCTTTCGTATCTCCCCCTCATTGGATTGCTTGGAGGTCAAGGACCCTTTTGAAAGTACCACCCCTGATCTTCCCTTGGGTGATAAATGGTGCAGAAAATGTTGTATCCAGGCGAAGTTAGCGTTCCCTGGTGGTGGTGTACCATACCTCCAGCGCCCATCGGTCTGTAGCAGCTCCCCGGACCAGTCACTCACGTTAAAAGGCGGGTTCGCAATGATGAAGTCTGCCTTCAGGTCCGGATGTGCGTCCCGGAGAAAGGATCCCTCGTTGTTCCATTTGACGTTGGAACTATCGATACCTCGAATGGCCAGGTTCATCACACACAACCGCCAGGTGGTCTGGTTGCTTTCCTGACCGTAGATGGAAATGTCATCGATCCTCCCTTGGTGAGCCAAAACAAACTTTTCAGACTGAACGAACATCCCTCCGGACCCGCAACAGGGGTCGAACACCCGTCCTTTATAGGGTTCAAGCATCTCCACCAGCAGCTGTACCACCGACCGAGGAGTATAGAATTGGCCCCCTTTCTTTCCCTCCGCGAGTGCAAACTGACCCAGGAAATACTCAAACACCCGACCCAAGAGATCCTTGCTTTGGGCGGCAGCAGATCCCAGGTCGATACTCCCAACCATGTCCAGCAGCTCCCCGAGAGACCGTTTATCGAGTTTGGGTTTCGCGAACTCTTTGGTGAGGACTCCTCGGAGTTGAGGGTTTTCTTTCTCGATCGAATCCATGGCGCTGTCGATATCAACCCCTATGGTCGGAAGTTTCGCTCTGGAAAGGAGATAGGACCACCTCGCATCCTGGGGTACGAAGAACACGTTCTCTGCACGGTACTCATCCGGGTCTTCCGGATCAGCACCGGCGTAGTTACCCTCGCCTTTTAACAGCTTCTGATACAGATCGTCGAATGCGTCGCTGATGTACTTAAGAAAGATAAGTCCAAGGACGATATGCTTGTACTCAGAAGCATCTAGGTTTTTCCGCAGCTTATCCGCTGTCAACCACAGAGTCTTTTCTAGTGGTTGCTGATCCTCTTTTTTCTGGGACGCTTTTGCCATTTGATCTTATCTGTTGGGTTAGTCCTCGAAGTAATCGTTATCGATTCGTTTCAATGTGAAGGTTGCACTGGTAGATACACCGAGATTGTAGTCGATCATATAGTTCGCAAGTTGTTCACCGTCAATCAAAACAACTTTTTTGCTGATGTCCCGCGCATACGTAATCGCTGAGTCAGCAAACCTACTCGTCGTAATAAAAACCCCCTTATTCGCGTGCTTTCCGTCAAGTGCCCCTACGAACGCCTGAACATCCGGTCGCCCAACAACTTTGTCTGTGTATTTCTTTGCTTGAACGTAGATGACGTCTAATCCGAGCTTATCTTGTTTTATAACACCATCTATCCCCTCATCGTTAGTGAATTGTGTTGCCCTTCCCGCATCTGATAGGGTTCCGCCATACCCCATCCCTACCAAGAGGTCAACGACAAGTTCCTCGAAATAACGTGGGGTGGTTTGTTTAACTCGATCAAGAACTTCTTGGACCAACTGCTTTCTTAAGACCTCGTATGCTGCTTCTAAGGTTTCTCGCGGAGTAGTCGAAGATTCACCGGCCGACGTTACCTCCGTTTGCCCATTGTCTTTCGATGGTTTCAAAAACTCCCTGATCTCTTTATAGTGTTCTTTCAAAAAGGATACTGATATATGAGGTGGGGGGTTCTTCAACAGATCCAAACCCGACTGGGAAATCCTGTAGACCGACCTGCGGGGTGACAAAAGCAACCCCGCTTTCGTCAAATATACCTTTGCCCATGCGACCCTGTTGGCAAACCTTCGCTGGGTTCCGGACGGCAGCATTTCTACCCGTTCTTCCTGAGTCAGTTGAAAAAAGTTGGCTAATGCTTCTTCAGTCTCGGGTAGCGTGTGGTCGTTTTGGTCTCCGCTTAACTTAAGCAGTGGTAAAGTGATTTCTTGGAAGTCGGGTATAGGCATTCAGAAGGTATAAGTTCGCTAATGTAGTAAACATCCACTAATTGACGAACCTCCTTCACATAAATTCGTTGATATTCAATAGAAAGACCTTATCGTTTCCCCCTAAAAAGGGTCCAGATATCGTTACAAATCGGGTAGATCATCGATTGACGAATCAACTACCAGTCCGAGGTTTCGGAGGTACTGTAAAGTGACTCGCAAGGAGCTATGCCCGAACGCCTGTTGGATCTTATAGGGGTCCTTTGTCTTCAGGTACATGTTGACAGCGGCTGTATGCCGGAACGAGTAGAGCGTGTGGTGCTGAGAAATGACCCCTTGGTTCATTAGTTTTTCCTTTATCCGTGTCCATGTCGTGTTGAAGTAGGACATGTTGTAGCCGGACACCGAGCTGCTGAAAATGTTCATTCCGTCATCCAGGTGATCGACCTTTTGCTCGATCAGGACATCCCGAACATACCGGGGCACATGGACGCTACGTATCCGCCGACTTTTGTTCTGTTTGCCACTCAGGCTGATCATGGTCAGGTCGTCGTTGAAGGCACCCCGTTTCAGCAACCGTATTTCCTGGTGGGGTCGCAACAAGCAGCCGTACATCAACAAACAACAAAGGTAAAGCTGCTCGCGGCTCTTTCGGACTTCATCCAAAACGGTATGCAGCTGCTCCTTTTTATAAGGGACGTTGAGATAAGCGCTCTGCTTCATCTTACCGGTCCCTTTTACCGGGTTGACGGCGAGCCGCCCCATCGAAACCAACCGGGAGAACAGGGAGGACAGGGGCCGGCGACGGTTCATATAGTTGGTGGCCGATGATTTGAACTGGTTGAGGAACTCCTTGGCGGATTCCGGACCAATGTCGGCGATGGGTAGACCCCCGAGCTGGGACCGTTTGAGGTATTCCAGAAAGTGGTTCACCAGGGCTGCAAGATCCCTTTTATAAAGATCGCTCAGGTTCTCGTTCCCCGTGTCTGTCAACAGGGAAGTGAACGCGACGGAGGCAGTCATGGCAGGTTTCGGGTTGCGCCGACCACCCGTCGATCTGAAAGCTTCCCCTACTTTGTAGCGGTTTTGAATAAAGAATCCCATGTATTTTCTTCGTCCTGTTGGAATGTGGGAAATGCGAAGCCCGGGTCTTGTGCGTTGGGGCTTTTCCCATATTTCAACAGGAACCCCCTGGGTG
>DATNBP010000128.1:0-2176 GCA_035572015.1 Puia sp.
CCACCACCCTCCCCCGCCCCACCTCCTCCGCCACCATCCCCACGATATCATTCCTTATCTTCCAAAGATTCCTTTTCACCTCCTCCTCACTCACCTGCCGCACTACCGGCAATACAGCCCGCGGCTCAACACCCGGGTCCTTCCTCACTAAATGTCCATGAAAAAACTTCAGTTCCATCTGTTGATCGGGGTCATCCGCCAGCACGCCGACAAATTCCCCCGACGACAACCCCGCAATCGTCGACTGCGTCGCCGTCGGCTCCCACTGCAGGGTCGTACTGACAGAGGTCCCCTGCTCCGAGTTGATCACGCTTTCTTTCTCCCGCTGTATCCTGGGGAACCGCTCGCTTACCCATCGTGCCGTCTCCCCGCTCACCTGCCCGCATAACAGGTTGCCGGTTATATTCAGGAACAGGTCCGCCTCATCCCTCGTATAAAGGGTCCTCAGTTGCGACAGGTCCTGCACCGCGATGATAGGCGTGATATAGTGCGCCCTGCCCGTCCCGATCGTGGTCGCCATACTGTACGCCCGCACCGTCGCAAACTCATCACACACGATAGCGCACGGCCTCCGCCCCGCTTCATTGCACAATTGGTTCAGCCGGTCGATATACAACGACAACACCGGCCCCAGCGCTTCCCGGTCCGCGGGGCTGCCGCCCAGGCATAGCACTTTCGGCGCGTCGGGGTCGTTGATCCGGAGCGATAGGTCGTTCCCGGAAAGGATATAATACATCTCGGGCGTTGCCAGCCTCGCCAGCGGGATCCGCGCAGACGAGATCTGGCTGTCCAGCATTTCGAAGGTCTTGTTCTGCCACGCTTCCGCGAAGGGCTGTACCAATGTGGCGATTTCAGGCTGCGTCTTCAAAAGCGGGAACAGCTTCTCATACGGTATCTGCGCCAGCTCTATGGCGTGCGGCAACGTACAATAACAGCCCTTGTTATATTTTCGAAGGAACCAGATCAGCGCGGCGAGAAAATTGATCGGCGAGTCCACAAAGAAATCTCCCTGACGCTGGACCCAGGTCTTGTTCATGCTCAGCAGTAATGTACGCGCCACTCCCAGCGCATCCGACAACGACCGCAACGTGGTCGGCTCGAGCACATTGCACCGGTGACTCCGCGACAGGTCATTGAATTGTATACAGTAAAAACCCGCCGTCGCCGGGTACTTCGCCCGGTTAGCCAAAAAGTGCCCATATACCTGCCGCGTCAGCGTCGGGTATTTGAAGTCATACACGAACAGGGCCTGCCCCTGTTCCACCACCTGCCGGATCAATGGTTCGATGATGAACCGCGATTTCCCCGATCCCGGCGAGTCGACGATGAAGATTCCGCGTCGCGGATTGATGAAGTTGACCCAGCTGCCGATTGTCACCCCCTGTAATTTGTATTGCGCCGGCAGATGCAACGAGAATTCACCCTTTATCAGTCGCGTCTCTTGCGGGAAACCCTCCTTACCCTGTCCGAATGCCGGCCCTCGGCCAATGCGCTTTCGCAATAGGCAGCGATAGCCGAAATATATCCCGAAGAAGAAAAAGATCGCCACCCATGCGCGCATGCCATCCAGCCATCCGGTCCTGCTGAAATTATACACCAACCGGTCGGTCAGCTTCGATGACCAGCCCCACCGGTCGAAGAAGGCATAATCGTTATAATAAAAATGCAACGCCAGCAGTCCGGCACCGATCGATAGACTCGCGAACGCCATGTCCCGCACCCTTTTGTTCGTATTCGAAGTTTGCATAAAAAAAGTTGGTTTAAAGTCTTAATGAATGGGTCTGCCTCCGGCTTTCCCTTAGTTCCTGCGCCTGTGCCTGCCGCTCCTGGTAGATTTCCTCCGGCAGACACCGCTTCCCGATGGCCTCCGCGGAATATCGCTCGCCCAGCCGCCTGCCGGAATATACTTCCTTCGCCAGGTGGTCCACATACCATATGCCCGGCCCGCCTTCACGGTCAGCCCGCACCACGCTGATCTGCTGCGAGGCCAGTTCCCGGTCGAACGCAGCCTGGCTGATCCCCTCACCGACCAACGAATAATCGATGATTCCCGTCAGCCGCCGCCGGTGCTCCGTCTCTTCTATCCGGTTCAAAGCAAAACGGCCCTCGAGGTACCCCACGCCCGGATGAGTTCCGAATGCCCCCGCCCGGAAATAATGGCTCGTAGGCCGGCCGT
>DATNBP010000129.1:0-6027 GCA_035572015.1 Puia sp.
CATTCAGCCGGCAGTTCAAATGCTCGAGAGCTGGGGGTTCAGGACGCTTGCCGGCAGTACTGTCGGAGAAAAGGAATTTATATTTGGCGGGACGGACCTGGAACGCCAGGCCGACTTTCAGCAAATGCTTGACAACCCCGACGTCAAAACGATCCTCTGCGCGCGCGGCGGTTACGGCTCGGTCCATATCATCGACCAGCTCGACTTTTCGCCGCTGCTCCGCCAGCCGAAATGGATCATCGGGTTCAGCGACATCACCGTCCTGCTCTGCCATATCCATAGCAATTTGCATATTGCGTCTATCCATTCGAAAATGTGCAACAGTTTTCCCGACGATATGAGCAAGGCCGAGCCGGTCCAGGTCGCATCTATCTTATCGATCCGCCAGGCGCTGACGGGTGAAAAAATGCAGTATTCCGCGCCGCCAAAGCAGGAGAACCGCCCGGGAAAGGCGGAGGGTCAGCTCGTCGGCGGCAATCTGAAGACGATCGAAAGTATCGCGGGCACCGTTTCGGACATCGACACGGCCGGCAAGATCCTGTTCGTGGAAGACACCGGAGAATACCTGTATAGCATCGACCGCATGTTCTGGCATCTGCAGCGGACAGGGAAGCTGGACCGCCTCGCCGGGCTGATCGTCGGCGGTTTTAATATCAGACCCGACGATCCGGGCGAAGAATTCGGCCGCACCATTTACGACATCGTCTCGGACCGCGTGAAATCCTATGGGTATCCGGTGTGTTTCGATTTCCCGGTCGGTCACCAGAAAGAGAACTATGCTTTCAAATACGGCGTCCCGCATACCCTCAGCGTCAGCGACGAGCTCGTAGAACTGAAAGAACTGACCTCAACCGAGCGCCCATGATCGTTGTTCCACCATATCTCAAAGCCGGCGATACGGTTGCAGTCGTTTGCCCGGCCGGATATATGCCGACCGAAAATGCGCAGACCTGCCTGAACACCATTCGGGAATGGGGCTTTACCGTCATAGCGGGTTCCACGCTTGGCGGCCCATCGGGCAATTATTTTTCGGGCACTGACGAAGAGCGGCTGGCCGATTTGCAGCAAATGCTGGACGATCCCGGCGTGCGCGCCATCCTGTGCGGCCGTGGCGGCTATGGCCTGAGCCGGATCATCGACAGGATCGATTTCACCGGATTCCTACGTCGGCCGAAGTGGATCGCAGGCTACAGCGATATCACCCTCCTGCTTTCTCATATCGAGTCCCGGTTGGGGACCGCAGCCCTGCATGCGCCGATGGCGGCCGCTTTTAATGATGGCGGGGCGACGGGCCCCTATGTCCGGTCGCTTCGACGGGCGCTGGAAGGCGAAATGCTGCAATACACCTGCGAACCCCATCCATTCAACCGGCCCGGGCGGGTCACCGCGGCGGTCACTGGCGGAAACCTTGCGCTCCTGGCCCATTTGACGGGCAGCGCATCCGCGGTCGACACCGGTGGCAAGATCCTGTTCATCGAGGATGTAGGCGAATATTTATACAATGTAGATCGCATGTTCCGGCAACTGCTGCGGGGCGGCCGCCTCGACCGCCTCGCCGGAATGATCGTCGGGAGTTTTTCCGACGGCAAGGACACGACCCGGCCATTCGGCGCCACCGCGGATGAGATCATTCGGGATGTCGTCAAGGGATTCGACTTCCCGGTATGTTTCGGGTTTCCGGTCGGCCATGACGGCCGGAACGTGGCGCTTCGAACCGGTATGACCCATTCGCTCGAGATCGGCGCGTCCGGGGTAAGGCTTCAATCCGTCTGACACGCAACTACTGCCCCGGCGGCGGAATGACCTCGTAAGCATCCTGTCCATCCTGCGAGATCGGCTGATAGAACGTATTGTTGTATACCAGGATGTCCTGTCCGTCGATCTGCTCATCGGCAGCTCCCGTCGGTAGTTGGTAAATCACCGCGCCGGGCGGCGCCTCTACGACCTGGTAACCCTGGCCGGTATAAACATAGAAGACGCCGCCAAAGTAAAAATAGTCGACGCCATCGACCTCCGGGGTTTCATAACCCGGTGGCAGGGAACCGACGATGGCCCCGATCGGCGCAACGACCACGTCGTATCCGCCGTTCTCAGGCAGGTAAAAGCAGCCGTCGTCGTAGTAGTAACGCCGGTTGTTGACATCCAGCCAGATCGCGTCAGCGGCCAGCGAGCTCAGAAAAAAGCCGAGCGGATGCCAGTGCGGACCCCAGTAATAAGGCCGGTAAGGGTGATAGTAATAAGGATGGATCCCGCGATCGCCACCGGTGTGATAGACATTGACACGGTTGCGGACAGTAATGTTGTCGCGCGCCCGTACGTCCGGTCGGGGCTCGGCGGACCGGCCGAAATCGTGGTTGCCGAAATTATGCGCGCCGCCGTTGATGGTCGGTCGCTCTTCGAAGGGCCTGGGTTCGGCAGGCCGGTTGTCCGGTTGCCTGGACGGAGCGGATTCCGGTCTGAAGCCTGGCGCAGGCCGGCTTACCGGTGCGGGCCGCTGGACCGGTGCGGCGATGGGCCGCTGGACGGGGGCGGGCCGCTGGGCGGGCGCTGCCATGGGCCGCTGAGCCGGTGTGGCCATGGGGCGTTGAGCGGGTGTGGCCGCGGGGCGGCCAGTGCCGAAGTTGCCATGATTGAACCGTTGGGCCATGCCCTGCTGCGGTCCGGCGATAACCAGGGTCAGCGCTGTCGTCGCGGTCATGAAAATATATCGGATGGGTGTTTGCATCATGGTAGATTGACGTGAATTATTTTTTGGCGGTTAACGGGACCAGTTTGACTTTTCGGGCCCGGTGAGGGATTGTGAACGTAAACAGGGCGTCCGGCAGACCCGGATTAACCTGCCAGTCGGTGAAGGTCGCCTCGTATTGAGGATCCATTTCTTTTTTCGTGTAGATCACCACCATTTTCAGCGGCAGGGTGAAGGCGTCGTCGCAAACCCAGAACTGATATGCTTTGTCCGCCGTCGCCCCGGCGATATGATAGCAATCTTTGCCATCAACCCGGGTCATGCCCAGGTATACGAGGGTTTTCGAATCGGCGAGGATATCGTCGACGAAACCAGGGTAGAGGAAGTCGGCCGCGGGGAATTCTATGCCGTACAGCTTGTTGATGGTGTCGATCATTTCGACGACGGGCATCGGAGCGTCAATTTGGGCATATTGGTTCTTGTCCATGGAATAATAACTGAAGGTTTTGCCGTCGAAATAAAAATCCCGGCTACCCCTGTCGCCTTCGGATCTCAGGAGCAATTGATCCGGACCTCGCAGGAAGAGCCGCTGTTCGTCGGAATGTTTGATCAGGCCGAGCTCCTTGCTGGCGATGTCATAATTGGAATGGATGGTGACGCTGCAGGAAGAAAGTTCGCCGATCATCGCACTCATTTTGTCGAGGATCGCTACTGCCACGGTATCGATCCGGCGGGTCTGGGCCTGCAGGGTGCCAAAACCCAGACAACAAGATAACAGAATGATCAACAGTTGCTTATTCATTGTCTTTCAGTTTTGAATTCACCAGCCCAATTTACTATTTTTGACTTACTATACTCCTTAAAGATTAACGCTATGAGAAATTTACCGTTGTACCTGGCGACTGCCATGCTTACGCTGTTCTGCGCCTGTAAAAAGAGCAATTCATCCCACCATTCCAGCAATTCCAATACCAACTCGTGGCTGTCCCCCGGTCACCAACTGGTCTTCCCAAAAGGCGTTCAACTCCCTGTCCGGTCAGGCCGACGGGCTTCCGCAGGGGATCACCATCAGCTATAAGCTGGCGACCGACGGCAAAGGAAGACTTACCAGCCAAACGGCCGGCTTCGGCGGCAACAGCTCGGTGATTTCCTACCGGTATTACTGATAAGGATATTTGCCGTAGCTTGCAGCCCTTATGGCTGTGCGACATTTACTATTGAAACTGCTCGGCGAGAAAAGATACCTGGGTCTTCTCGCGGGCACTTTTCAGCGGCTGTACCGTACCGGTGTCCTCGGAAGCGAATACGAAGACGTCTATTTCCTGAAAAAGATCATCCGCCCGGGCGACTATTGCCTGGATATCGGCGCCCACCTCGGCTATTTCACCCTGGAACTGAGCCGGCTTGCAGGCCGGGAGGGGAAGGTCTATGCGGTAGAGCCGATGCCGCTCTTCCACGATACCCTGCAGCGTCTCCTCAAGAGAAAGAAATCCGCCAATGTAACGGTTTACCCCTTAGCGCTTGGTGGCAATGGTGATACAGTCGAAATGGGGATCCCCCAGGTAGGCAGCCAGCACAGGTTCGCTCATGCCCGGATCAAGGAGCGCAACGAACACCTGCGCTTCGTCAGGTCTGTCACCGTAAAGAACGAGTCGGGGGACCGGTTGTTCCTGCAACTGCCCCGGCTCGATTATATCAAATGCGACGTCGAGGGATTCGAGTACGAGGTATTCGCCTCGATGCTCCGGACCCTGGAAAAGCATCGGCCGATACTGCTTTGTGAATTGTTTGATCGCGGACTGCTGATCCGGTTTGCGGGGTTGCTGGAGCCCTTTGAGTACAGGGCTTACCTGCTGCAAAAGGGTCTGCTGGTGGCGGTGAATGTTCATGCCGAAGGACAAATCCCGTCGGACAATTATTACTTCCTGGCCCCGCGGCATGTGAACCGGCTCGGGGCGCTTATCGCTTCAACACCGAATCAAGCGTCCGCCTGAACAGCGGATACTGACGAAGGTCGTTATGGCCGGCGCCTTCAATCGTAATGAACTCGTCACCCGGCTTCATCAGCCGTTTCAGCCGCGAAGCGTTGCTATAGGGAAAGGTCCGGTCCGCCGTGCCGGCAAAAATGGTGACCGGGGCGGTCACTTCCGGCAGGTGCGAATAGACGGGAAAATGATAGTGTAACATCCGGCCCCAGGGATAGACCGGGAGGTAATGATACCCCAGCGAAGGGAGGCTGTAGAACGGCGATTCCAGGATCAGCCGCTTGCAGTCCCTGACATCCGCCAGTTGCGAGGCGATGCCGCAGCCCATGCTCCGCCCGTAAAGAACGATGGACGATGGCGGCCAGCGGCTGCGCGCAAGCTTATATACCTGCAGGGCGTAGTCATATAGCTTTTGCTCGCTGAAAGCCCCGGTGCTCTTCCCGAATCCCGGATAGTCCCATATCCAGGTTTCATACCCGTCCCTCGTAAAATCGGCCGCCGTCCGGCCGTACCACTCCACGTCATGACGGTTTCCGTGAAAGAAAAGTACGACCCCCGAGGCCGGACTGTCCGCCGGGCGATCGACGGCCCTGAACTCCACGAGATCGAGCCGGGTCCCGCTGTCGTAAGGGATGGTGCGTTCCGAATGCGGCTGGCCGCCGAAGTCGTAGCGGGTCGAATCCGGGACCGCCTGCGGATGCCAGATAAAGTGATCCTGCGTATGATATATGACAATGCCCAGGACCCCGTAGACCAGGAGGATGACCTTTACCCATCGCCAGATCCTTCGTTTAGTCACTTTCGATCCTTTTTAGATTGAAGTTGGGCACCGGAGACACGATCAGCGGGAATTTCTCGATCGTGACATTGGAAGGGTCGAGCCCGAAACCCCGCTCTTCGGAAAGACTGAGTTGTTTCAGCCAGAAGTACAGTTTCATCACGATCCGCTCGTGAAACGGCAGCTCATTGTCCTGGCTGAGGTATTTTTCCATTACCACGAACTGGAAGTCCCCGACGACATTGTTCCGTTCCAGTGATTCGTACCGGCTGGTGACGTTCACTTCCCGGTTATTGACGAGGTCTTCGACCACTTTCCGGAACATCAGGCTTATTTTCGGTTCGATGCGGAACCCCAACCGGAACTCCACCCGAATGATATCGTTGGGGATGATATGATCGACGGAATATTCCGCCGTATAGGGTTCGTCAACCGTATCGACGTGAACAAACCAAAAAATATCCGCCCGCTTGGGTTTTTTATTGAGGATCGAGTAGATGATCTTGTGTTCGATCTCTTTCGGGTTGTTCGCACTGGTCATATAGACCAGGTGAGTCGCATATTTACCCACGGTCCGG
>DATNBP010000130.1:0-12559 GCA_035572015.1 Puia sp.
GCAATATCCGGCAAGGGATCTCCGAGGCCCGAATAGCCGTAGCCCGGCCTGTCGACCGCGTACATGGTCGCCCGCGACAGCAGCACGCTGTCTGCCAGGTAGGATCGCCAGTAGCTCAGGGAACTGGGCGCGCCGTGAATAAAAAGAACGGTCGCGTCCGTATCGTTGCCGACGCCGATGTACCGGATCTTTCGGCCGCCGGCTCTATAGTAGCCGATGGCGGGATGGATGTGCCGCGCGCCGAACCACGATGTCAGGTCCTTGTCGTTCATCCGGAATTGCACGAACCGGTCGCCGATCAGCAGCACCAGGATCAGGAAGATCACCACGCTCACGATCACCTTGAGAAGGATCCTGGCAATTTTAACGACCATACGTCTTCTAACAACGGTGCCTCCCGATGGTTCGGCGCTTTTGGCAGATTCACGGAGTAGAACAGGTTTCCCGCGCAGTGCGGTTTTTGTCGTCAGCGGCTTCGCACGGCCCGCATTTTGCGAAAGACAAGATCATGCACCAGTTGTATCGTTTTCGGACATTTTGTTGGTTGGTTTCCGGGTTAAATTATTGGTTGTTAATTTCTTGGAATTTCGGAAAAGTTTTTGCCCTCCAACGTCAAAACAGCTCGCATGTACAGAAGTTATCTGAAATTCGCCTGGCGCAATCTCCTGAAGGATCGTCAGTTCTCCCTGCTCAACTTACTGGGGCTGTCTGTCGGCCTCGCTTGCGCATTGCTGATCGGCCTGTGGATCCGGAACGAATTGGATATGGAGAAGTACAACCCCAACGACGCGCGGTTGTACCAGGTGATGACCAACAGCAAGACCTCCAACGGCATCCAGACCGGTATGTACACGCCCGGTATCCTGGCGAGGGCACTCAGGGCGGAATTCCCGGAGGTCGAGGATGCCTCCACTGTTTTGCCCGGATCCTGGTTCAACGACCCGACGACGCCAAGCGGGGTGCTGTCTTTTGGGGAAAAGAAGTTGAACGCGACGCCACAGCTGGTCGACAGCAATTTCTTCCATTTGTTCCGGTGTCCGATCCTGGAAGGCGACCGCCGTAAGCTCTTCGCGGATAAGCAGGGCGTGCTCTTGTCCGCGGCCATAGCCCGGTCCCTTTTCGGTACTACCACCGACCTCATCGGCAAGGTCGTGCATTTCGAACAGTATGACTTCACGGGTAATTACGAGATCAGGGGTATTTTCGAACCCAATCCGGCAAATGCGACGGAGCAACCCGACCTGCTCTTCAATTTCGATCTCGCGCTCGAAAAAAAAGGCCCGGCCTGCAACAGTGGTATAACGCCGATCCGCATACTTTTGTCCTGCTGCGGCCGGGGGCGAGTCTACAGGCGCTGGATGCCAAGCTCCGGCATTATATCCTCGCCAAGGAAGGCGGCAAGGGGCGGGACCCGGAGTTATTCCTCTCGAAGTTCTCGGACCGGTACCTCTACAATCGGTATGAGAACGGCAAGCAGGCCGGCGGCCGCATTACCTATGTGAGATTGTTCAGCATCATCGCGATCTTTATCCTTATGATCGCGTGTATCAATTTTATGAACCTGTCCACTGCGAGGGCGGCGCAGCGCGCGAAGGAAGTGGGGATAAAGAAAGTGGTGGGCGCGGGCCGTATGACGCTGGTCCTGCAATACCTCGGCGAATCCGTCCTGCTGAGCTTCTTCGCCCTTGCCGCGGCGCTGGCGATCTGCGAGTTCATGCTGCCTGTCTTCAACGGGATCACCGGAAAACAATTGGACCTGCGCCTGGCGCCGGGTCTTATTGTAATGTTTTGCAGCATTTCGCTGGTTACCGGGCTCTTCGCCGGCAGCTATCCCGCGTTCTATCTTTCCGCCTTCCGGCCGGTGTCGGTGCTGAAAGGCAGGATCAAGCCCTCGCCGGGCGAGCTTTGGGCGAGAAAGGCGCTGGTCGTTTTCCAGTTCACGCTGTCCGTCCTCTTCATTGCGGGCGTCCTCATCGTCTACCGGCAGGTATCCTACATCCAGTCACGGGACCTGGGGTACAACCGCGACCACGTGATCGATTTCAATATCCCCATCCGGTTTGATTCCGGCTATCTCGCGCATGCGGCAACCTTTGTCAGTGAATTGAACAATATTCCGGGCGTGGTCAGCGCCGGCAGTCATGCGCATAACCTGACCGGAGATCACGGTGCGATCAGCGGCGTGACCTGGATCGGGAAGGACCCTTCACTCGACATCGAATTCGCCAATATCGAGATCGGCGCGAATTTTTTGCCGACGATCGGGATCAGGCTCAAGGCCGGGCGGTATTTCTCCCGGAACATGCAGCACGAGATCATTATGAATGAGACGGCGATCAGGGCGATGGGATTGAAAGACCCCATCGGAAAGGTGGTGAAATTCTGGGACGAGACCCGCGAAATCGTCGGGGTGGCTGCCGACTTCAATTTCGAATCCCTGTATCAACCGGTGAAGCCGGCCTTTTTCCGGTGTTACCCCGTCACCAATTGGGTCAGTGTGCGGTTGAAACCGGGCGCCGAACAAACCGCGATCGCCGGTATCCGGAAAGCTTATATGCGCTTCAACCCCGGCATGGCCTTTGACTACCGCTTTCTCGATGAGGAGTACCGGAAGCTGTATTCCTCCGAGATCCGGATCGGCATTCTTTCCCGCTATTTCGCGGGCCTGGCGATCCTGATCTCCTGTCTTGGCCTGTTTGGCCTCGCGGCGTTCAGCGCGGCCCGCCGCCAAAAGGAGCTGGGGATCCGCAAGGTAGTCGGCGCCTCGGTGGGGCAGCTCGTGTACCTGATGTCGAGGGAATTCCTGTGGCTTGTCGGCCTCGCGATACTCATTGCATTTCCGCTGGCGTGGTGGGGGATGACGGAGTGGCTGAATGGGTTTGCCTACCGGACGACGGTCACGGCGGGCCTCTTCTGGCTCACGGGTGGTGCGGTTGTCGCGATCACCCTGATCACGATCAGTTACCAATCCATTACCGCCGCACTGGCCAACCCCGTCAAAACGCTCCGGAGTGAATGATGGAGGCGCAAGCGGGCACCGGCGTCGCAAGGGCCACCCGCGGCCGGCGCAAAGGGCCTATTCCCTGGTAATATTGTGGATGGGTATGGGCGGTGTAAAGGCCTGATCGTTCTCGGGCATGCCATAGATCAATTTGACTACGTTCATCCCTTTCACGACCCGCCCGAATGCCGCATAACCCTGCCCGTCGGGGTTGTTGGCGCCCCCGTAATCGAATCCGGGCTGGTCCCCGATGCAAATAAAAAACTCCGTCGTTCCGGTACCCGGCGCCATCCTCGCCAGGGACACCACGCCATCGGTGTGTAAAATATGCGTCACGTTCGTCGGCTCATGGGGTACCCCCGGAAGCGACACGGCTTTCGCGTGATTGGTCTTCCAGATCCCTCCCTGAATCAATTGTGCCGCATCGGTCCCGGTCGGCTGGTTGTCCTCATTGAGAACGCGGTAGAACGAGCCATTCCTGTAAAAGCCCGAATCGACATACGAGAGAAATGCGGCGACGGTCTTTGGCGCCTGTTTCGGGTAGAGTTCCACTTCGATATCCCCGTCCTGGCTATGGATCACCACGTGCGGCTTGCCGGGATCCTGCGGCGAATGGCAGGAAGCCATTAATATCAACGCGCCCAAAAGGTAGGTTTTCATAATTACCATTGAGACCCGCAAATTAATGTAATATTGTTTATGCATTTCGACCTGCCATTCCTGCACCTCATCTTCTTCGCCTTCCTGTCCCTTTTCCCTGCCGTCAACCCGATCGGGTCGGCGTTTATCGTGGAGCCCCTCCTTGGCAATCTTTCAATGCCCCAGCGGAGAAATGCATCCAAGAAGATCGCCTTGTATTGCTTTATCATCTGCACGGTCTCCGCGCTGATCGGCAGCTGGGTGCTGAAACTCTTTGGCATTTCCATCCCCATCGTGCAGGTGGCGGGCGGCGCCATGATCTGCCGCATGGGCTGGCTGCTGCTCACGTCGGACAACGAGGTGAAGAGCAAAAAAGAGACGGAGCATCCCGATGCGAGCGCCGCGATCGGCGACATCCTGTTCTATCCCGTTGCCTTTCCCATGACGACGGGCCCCGGGACGATCTCGATCATCCTGACCCTGAGTGCGCAGGAGAACGAGGCCTCGATCGGCGAACATTTTTTCAATCTTGTCGCGCTGGTGACCGCCATCATCGGCATTTGCGTGCTCGTCTATATCTGTTATGCCAATACGCCCCGAATCACGCATCGGCTGGGTCCGCGCGGCGAGCAGGTCGTCAACCGGCTGAGCGCGTTCCTCGTCTTCTGCATCGGACTCCAGATCGCTTTTTCGGGCATCCGTGTGCTGGCAAAAATGGTTTGAGTGCCGTTACAGGCAATCCTTTATCTCGCGCACGGTTTCTCCGAATGCCTTCTCCTCGCGAACGGCCCCCTGCCAGGCAAGCCCCCGCTCCACGAGGTCGATCTCGCGCACGATCGTCGACCCCTCTTTTCCCCGCTCCCGGCCCAAAATAAAGACGGTGTCGGAGATCGCCACCGCCGTGGCAATGTCATGCGACACGATGATGAGCGTCTTCAGTTCGTCGGACAGCGATACCTGCAGGAGCAACTCCACCACTTTGTCGAGCACGCAGAGGTCGAGGCCCGAGAAAGGTTCGTCGAGCAACAAAAAGTCGCTCCCCTTCAGCAATTGCTGGATGATGCTCACCCGCTGCTGCTGGCCGCCGGACAACTGCATGGGGTAACGGTTCAGCACATCGGCGATCTCGAACTGGCGGGTATACTGCCCGATCGCTTCTTCGCAACGGCCCGCGAGCAACGGGTTGCGCCGGGCAGCCATGAGCAGGGACTGGCGGACCGTCCGCCATCCGAACTGGTAATAGTTCTGAAAGATCACGCCCATATCCCCCGGCCTCACGGCGCGTTCCCGTAATACGTCGATCGACCCGTCACCGTTTTCGACGGGCACCCGTTCGCGGATCCTGATGCTTCCCGATTCCGGTTGCTGCAATCCCGACAGCAGCCGGAAGAGCTGCGTCTTTCCGATGCCGCTACGGCCCACCAGCGAAACGACCTGCCCTTGTTGGAGCCCCGGTCGCACGATATCCCGGACGGAAAAGTTGATATCCCTCAGGATGCAGGCCCGGTCGTACGACAGCCTGACACCCTCCACTCGCAATAAGACATCTTTCTTTGTATACGTGTTCATGATTTATGGTTTTGTATATGGGAACAACCAATGACGCAGCCTGCCAAGACAGTAGTCGAAGCCCAGCCCCAGCGCCAGGATCACAGCCTGGAGTGCAAGGATATGCGGCAGGTCGTTGTATTTATTGAATTTGATCATCAGCGCGCCGATCCCGCCTTCACTCATATTGAGCCCCTCGACCATCGTGATCATCATCCAGGCGATGGCGAAATTTTGCCGCACCACTTCAAAAACCTGGTCGGCCTTACCGATCACGATGACCTCGTACAGGCATTCCCAGCGGTTATACCCGAGGGTCTGGCAGAGTTCGAATTCCTGCGCGGGGGTATGCACGATGACGGACAGGAAGGAGGTCACCAGGAAGGGAACGATCCCAAACAACAATAAAGCCAGCTTCAGCGCCCCGCCATCCTTCGCAAGCAGCGTAAAAATGAAGATCAGCCCGGTCAGCGTCAGGTACCGGCATTTGACGATGAAGTGAACGAGCGGCTGACAGACCGGGATGACGGCGGCATAGGACAGGACCAGCGTGACCAGCACCGCATAGATCAGCGCCTGACCCGTCAACAGGAAACTGGTGAGCAGGCTGTCCGCGAACAGCCGGGTGGTCAAAAGCTGTCCCAGCGCGCCCGCGACGGCGGTGGGCCGCGGGATCAACGCGCCTCCTGTCAACTGCCAGAGGACAAGCGCCACCGCCAGTTGCGTACCGACAAGGATCAGAAAGGTTTTGGAATTTATTTTTTCGAAAGGTTTGAACATAAAAGAGAGGAATGGGGCAGGAGGCGCGCCAGCCTCCTGCCGGTTAAAAATTCGGTTACTTCCCTGGTGCGGGCCGTACGCGTCGAATGCGATTACTGCCCGAGCACGATCTCCACCCGGCGGTTGCGGCTTCTGCCTTCCGCGGTGGCGTTATCGGCCACGGGTCGGGTGGCGCCGAAGCCCTTTATCTCGATCCGGTTCCTGGCCAGGCCCTTGCCCGCCAGGTAATCCCGTACCGCACCCGCCCGGCGCTCGGACAAGGGCAGGTTGATCGCGTCGGAGCCGTTGTTATCGGTGTGGCCATAAACTCCCAGCTTCAATCCTTCGGCGACGACCGCGGACTGAAAGATCTCATCGAGCGTTTGGTACGAATCCGGCCGGATCACCGCGGAGCCGGTCTCAAACTCGATGTGATAGGACCTGGAGCTCACCTCCGACGTGATTTCGGCGGCATATTCCGTCTGGATCGCTTTTCCTTCCAGCAGTTCGGGGTGATTGGAGATCACGGTCAGCAAAAAGGACTTGTCGACCGCCTTTTCATAGGGCATGAAGCTGGGCATCAGCCCGGGGTACATCCTGACCATCAGGTTGCCAAACGTATTATAGACGGCCTTGTAGCGGTCCACCTTATCGGGGCCGAGCCCGAACGTATTGGCCATATCTGCGAGGTTGAAGACGGCCGACCCGCCCAGATGGACGGGCAATCCCTGGATATCCCGGGTCGATACGCCGTTGAAATATTTCAGCCAGTAGTCGGCATTCTGTTCCTGGTAGACCTGCGCGCTGACCTCCGCGGCGAATTTCCTGGCCTCGGAGAACGACCGTACCTGGTCGCCGGCCTGCGCGAGGGCAACGATCATATCCTCGACAGCTGTACGATGGTCGTACGCCCACTTTTTGATGGCGATGGTTTGCACCGGCATCTGCGAGGCATACTCGCGGGTATTGGCGATCGTCACCAGGCCGCCTTTTTTGGTCGCGACATTGACGTCTCCCGGCGTCCAGGTCGCCACCGCATCCACGCCGACCGTAGTGTCACGGCCGGTGGTCTTGCCATCCCGGATGACCTTCCTGGTTTCGGTATACCCGGTGATATACTTGTTCGGCGCATCGAGGAAGTCGCTTGCGGCTATCAGGTTGACGGCGTCCGCATCATAGGTAGTCTCGTCGGGGTTCACCTTGATGCCGTTGTCCCCCGCCCATTTCAGCAGAATGTTGACGTCGCCGTCCCGCAGCACGCCAGCAACGCATTTTCCGACCGCGTTATGCGGGTCCTGTTTCCAGGCCGGCGGTCCCATGATCTGGTCTTCCCCGAATGATTTGCCGTGCGCGACAGGAAGGATGATGGGCTGATATTCGGGGCCCAGCGGCTCGAGCGTCCTGGCGAGCGCCGTCATGAACGCCGGCATGCCGTCGCCCATAAAAGACACCAGCACCCCCGCGGTGTTGGGGCTGCTCTTGTATTGACTGGCAAACTTTACCAGGTCTGCCATCTGTTTGTTACAGTCGTCCTGGCGGATATAGGTCACGTCCAGCTTTGCCTTGTCGAAAAGGCTGCCCCTGGTGGTACGGACGCCGCCGTTCGCGTACATTCCCGAGAACTGGGCGTTCCATGCCATGCGTTCCCAGGTGATGGCGGTGCCGCCGTTGACGGCTTCGGTGTTGGATGGCAGGGGCATCAGCACGGCATGCTCGTTCAGAGAGGCTTCGGGTGCGTCCGGCAATACGACCTTTCCCACCTCAACGGCCTTTTCGGCTTCCTTCGGTCTGGCCTGGTACCATTTTATGCTGACGATACCTACGGTGACGACGATTGCGATCAACAGCAGTTTCCCTGCCGGTTTTAATTTGACTGACATATAGATGATTTTGATGGTTAAAGAATTCTTTCTCCTGATGCCCTCCGGCGTTTAGCCGGGGAGCTTATTAACCGGGGCGTTTTTTAGTCGAGGAGCCTTTTATAACGATCCACGGACACGTCCTTCAGGCGACCGTTCTCCCGTCCCGCGGGGGATGCGCCGGCATAATGGAAGTCCTTGCCGGGATCGAATTGGTTGATCAGTTCGATTGCCTGCGCGGATTTGGCTTTGTCCTCCAGGACCTGGTCGTCCATGAACCGCGAGGTCACGTCGATCGCGGATTTGATATGGCCGATCTTTTCGCCGATCCGCACCTTCAGCAAGGCCAGGGCTTTCTCCGCGTCGCGGTTGAGTTCGTCGTCGCCCCTGAAGGCACGCATCGCGCTGGTGACCGCCGACAGCCCGGTCGTGACGGAATAATACAGGTCCTTTTTTGCCTCCAGGTCGAGCTTCGCATCCTCCAGCATGATCCCGCTCTCCTCATAGGCGGCGTCGGCAAAAAGGATCAACTTGTTCAGGTCGCTTACGATGGGCGTTACATTTTCGATGTACTCCCTGCACCGCATCACGTTGTTAGTGTACAGGCTGACCTGTCGCGGACCGCCTTTTTCGTTTTGCAGGATCTTCACTTTTTGAATGTTGAGCTGAAGCTCGTTTTCCTTTTCGGCCAGTTTGGCGGTCAGCTCGCTTTGTTTCCCCTTCAGGCGGCCCGACTGCCGGTACAGGGTCTCCCTGTCCTTATACCCCTGTTCGACCTTCGCTTGCAGGATCGCAAACGGGTTCAGCTCGATCGCCAGGCCGATGGAATAGTTGGCGATGAACTCCGATAAATATTTCAGCGCCCGCCAGAATTTCCGGTTCGTCACCGTCATCAGCAGGAAGCCGCATACGACGCCGCCAATGACGAGGTTGACCATATTCCAGGTCACCCTGACGAGCCAGGGCAGTACATAGGTGAGAAAGCCGTAGCTCAGCCCCGCGAGCATGGTCAGTCCCGCAATGGCGGTTGCGACGTGCTTCGGTTCGCTCCACCAGCCAGGGGTCTTTGTGTTCCGGATCAGCTTGTTCATGATGGTTGTTTTTTTTATTTAGTGGATGTATTGGTTGATTCTTTCGATGTCGCGGCGGATCTCCTCCAGCCGGCGTTTGCTCTCCGCCTCGTAGGCGGTGGCGCTTCCTGCCAGTTTCTCCTTGCCGGCGCGGATATCTTCCTGCAGCCCGCCGATCTGCTCCTGGAGCTGGAGGATCTCCGCCGACAGCGCGCGGATCCGGGCGGCCTTCTGCTCCGCCTCCGCTTCCCTGGCCCGCACCTTTTCGGTATAGGACGCGTCGACGGTAGACTGGAATTGCGCGGCATCCGCGGCGAGTATCCGCAGGTATTCCGCGGCCGTATCCAGCAAGCGCTGCCTGTCGAGTCCCTGGACCTGCAACCCGGCAAACGCCGCGTTGTACCGCGCCGTCTCGTCGGGGATCGTCTGCATGACCGCGATCATGCGCGCGAATTCATAATAGTCCGGACCGGGAATATTCGCGTCGCCGAGGAGTTTGTCAAAATGTCCCGTGAAACGGCCGTCGGGAGGGTCGCTGCGAGGGTTCAGGTCGGCGAGAGGGTCCGGGTCACTGCGAGAGCTCCCGTCGGCGTGGGGTTTCGTGTTGTCGTGAGTCCCGGGGTCGCCGCGACCCGCGGAGACGGGCGCCCCGGCCGGATCACCTGGCGTATGTACATTACCGTTAGATATTTCGACAAAAGCTGAGATCAGTCGTTTAGCAAGACTTGGCATAGTTGTATGTGTTAAGTTCTTTTTACGGCGCGGCAGCGCGCGTTGGGGCGCGTTGGGACGCGGCAGGCGCAGCCGGTTTGGCCGTTGCGGCGCGCCGATCGGATGTCTTAAGGATTTACTGCATCAGCAGGGTGAAGATCACCAGCTGGTCGCGAAGTGGCACGCGGGTCGAAACCGTTTCCGGCCTCGTCCTGGTCTGCCTGCCGGCCAGATGACGATAAATGATGCATGCGATCAGGGCGAAGAGGATCGCTATCACTCCAATTAGCTTTTTCATATGAAGACAGTTAGAAATAGGGATGTAGTCGGCCATCGATACCGGTCAGGGTATGGGCGACCTTTTGGAAAGAATGTTGTTTACAGCCTGGAAGTACGGGGAGGCTTGCCTAGGGAAAGAAGATTTCCGGTTTCATTGTAGTAGGAGCTGGGCTCCGTTTGATTTGATGAAGTAAAGATAGTGCGGCCCGGCGCCGGCGCCCAGCACAACCGGCATGGGCGGCTGCTTTTGTCGAATGGCGGCAAAGCACCTTGGATGAACGGCAAAATAGATGGTTGAGTGTCAAATATCGGGTCTGATCGGTAAATTTAGACCAATCAGCGGCTGCCGGGCCTGAAGAACGGCAACACCGGCGGCCTAACCCCGTTAGTTCTGTTACATCGTTGCAATTCCCTGAGGGTCAATGGAGCCGTTGCCGCGGGCATTTGTTTGATCGCTATCTCCTGGCTTGCCTCCTTTTCGCTACCTTCCGGGAAACCATCGTCATGTCCCGATCCTCGAGGCCGAGCGTTGCCTTTATTGCCGGTTGTTTCGCATTTCGCCGCGCGCGACACCTCCCGGCGTTCCTCATTCCGCTTACTTGTCTTTCCATTTTCACGTTGCCCTGCCGCGCACAGCAGCCGCCGCAAAAAATGCAAACGACCATGCGTGACACCGCCATCCAGATCCCGCTCTGGCCGAACGGCGCTCCCGGCTTTGAAAAGCTCAAAGACCAACCCGAGCAGGCAAAAGATTATTGGGTAAAGAATATCCACAACCCTTCCATCACCGTCTACCTGCCTCCGGAAGACAAGGCCACCGGGGCGGCGGTTGTCATTTTTCCCGGCGGCGGCCATCGCCTCCTGGTTTTCAACGCGGAAGGCCGCGACCCCGCGCGGTTCCTCAATAGCATCGGTGTGGCGGCTTTTATCGTAAAATACCGGCTCTTCCGGGAGGATTCCACGATCTACAGTTTCGAAAGGACAACCCGCGACGATGCGTACAGGGCGATGCGCCTTGTCCGCAGCAGGGCGGCGGAATGGCATCTGGACACGGGCAGGATCGGGACGCTGGGATTCTCTGCCGGCGGAGAAGTGGCGGCCTTGCTGGCCTATTCGCCGGGGCAGGGCGATCCGGCGGCGGCGGACCCCGTCGACCGCCTCAATGCCAAACCAGATTTCCAGCTCCTGGTCTATCCGGGCCCATTGGGAATTCCCGCAGTTGTCCCTGCGGACGCGCCACCCGCATTCCTGCTGGTGGCGAATAACGATCCGGGCGCTTCTCCTGTCATTGTGGACCTGCTTGAGAAGTACCGGGCGGCCGGCGCTCCCGTGGAAGCGCATATTTTATCGGGCGGAAACCATGGGTTCAACATGGGTTACCGGAGTGAGTTGAATTCGGTCCGGCACTGGCCTCAATTAATGGCGGACTGGCTGGCGGACCGGCATATCCTGAAAAAAACAAGTCCCCGGTAGGAATACCAGGGACTTACTAATCAAAGTGTTTTTTAACCATTAAACCTTATCCTATGAAAAACCAAATCTACGGCGCTTCGGGTCTGTTTCCACATTTTTGGCCGTACAAATTCTAACTTTAGGAAATAACTTGAAAAAAACGGTAATATAAACTACTTAAATTCCGGTTTCGGCCCCCCGCCGGTTCCCCCGCCGCGGCCAATGCCCTGAAATCGCGTTTTTTCCGTACCTTTCCGCGCTCAAATGACTAGTGACCTATGCTTAAAAGAACTGATTTTGTCTATTCCGATAAGTCGGAACCGCACCGCCTCCGTACCAAAAAGATTTTGCAGCAGCACCCGGAAGTACGGCAACTGATCGGAAAGAACAAATACACTTTTTTCGCTGTCCTGGGCCTAGTCATCTTTCAAATCGCGCTGGCTTATTTTGTCCGGCACAGTTCCTGGTGGATCATCGTCGGGTCGGCTTACCTGATCGGGGCATTTGCCGATCATTCGCTGTTTGTAATGATCCACGAATGCGCTCATCATTTGCTCTTCAAGAGCCGCGCTGCCAACCGCCTGGCGGGGATCCTGGCCAACCTGCCGCAACTTTTCCCAAGTTCCATCTCCTTCGAGCGATATCATATCAAACACCATTCTTTCCAGGGTATCCATGAGCTTGACGCGGATCTGCCGAACCGCTGGGAGGCCAGGCTGATCAACAACTTCTTTATCGGCAAGTGTATCTGGCTGCTTTTCTATCCGCTGTTCCAGATCTTCCGCATCTCCCGCCTGCGGGAGATCCGACCGTTCGATGGCTGGGTTGCCCTGAATTTCGCCGCCGAGGCGGTCTTCATCGCGGCGGTGTGGTATTTCCTAGGGCCAAAGGCGATCGGTTATCTCCTGCTGAGCTTTTTCTTTTCCGTCGGGCTGCATCCGCTCGGCGCCCGTTGGATCCAGGAGCACTATCTGACCGACGACGAGAACCAGGAGACCCACAGCTATTACGGTATCCTCAATGTCGTCGCCTTCAATGTGGGCCACCACAACGAACACCACGATTTTCCGTCAATTCCCTGGAATAAGCTGCCTCAGATCCGTAAGACGGCCCCTGAATATTATAACACGTTGTACTATCATACTTCCTGGACGAGGCTGTTCTTCCGGTTCCTCTTCGACCGCGAGATCAGCCTCTTTCACCGTATCATCCGCAAGGAACGCGGTAAGGTGGCGCTCACC
>DATNBP010000131.1:0-25653 GCA_035572015.1 Puia sp.
GGCATTACCGGTGGAGCCCTGGTTCATGTATACGGCGGGGACTTATTTCAGATCGCAGATCAACCCCGGGTATGCGCAGGTGGTGGGCGAAGCCCTGTATTCGTCCGCCTATGACATGGGTGAGTTCTGGAGCTCCGGAACGATCGTGCCGGGCGGCCCTTTGCAGGCCCCGACGGGCAGCCTGTTCGTATACACCGGCGGACCCGCGGCCAGCCTGAAATTCGGCGCAGTCGGGGATGCGGACAACGTGCGGACCGTCCAGGTCTCGGTGAACGGAACGCAGGTAGGCGATACCGTTATGAACAGTTACAGCGACTGGCAGTCCACCGAACCCGTCCCGATGAGCCTGCTGAGCTCGGGTGCGGCCACGGTCGCCTTTGCCGACAACAGCGGGGTACCCACCGACAGGATGGTGGCCAGCTTTTTTGAATTGAACTATCCCCGGCTTTTCGACTTTGGCGGGCAGGCAAATTTCCCATTCCAGCTCCCGGCGAGGGCGGCGGGATATTTGCTGAAGATCACGGACGTGCCGTTGACGGGCGGGAACGTCCCCGTGTTGTACGATCTGACCAACGGCCTCAGGTACACAGCGGTGGTCAACGGCGACAATTCCCTGTCTTTCGTGCTGGGCGGGTCAGGAACGACCACGCAGCTCGTGCTGGTCAACGAAGACCCGGCGCAGGTGCAGACGGTGGGCGGGCTGACCGTCAGGAATTTTACCAATTTTGCCGCCGGCGGCAACCAGGGCAACTATATCATCATCGCCAACCCGCTGCTGTATACCGGATCGTCCGGGAACAACCCCGTGACCGATTACAAGAACTACCGCGCTTCGGCAGCCGGTGGAAGCTACAACGTGCAGGTGGTGGATATCAGTCAGCTGGTCGATCAGTTCGCGTTCGGGATCAAGGTGCACCCGTTGTCGATCCAGAATTTCCTCCGGTATGCCCGGGCCGTCTGGGCGAGTCCGCCGCAATATGTGCTGTTGATGGGGCATTCCATGAGCTATGACCAATTCTATTCTTACAGCGAGTTGCAGCATGACCCGCTGGTGAATGTGCTGGACATGGTGCCCACCTGGGGATATCCCGCTTCCGACAATATGCTTGCCGCGGCCGGCGGCGGCAGCACGATGCCCCTTGTCCCCATCGGGCGTTTGTCCGTTTGCTCGGGGTCCGAGGTCGAAGTCTATCTGCAAAAGGTGAAAGAATACGAACAGGCGCAGCAGGTATCGCCGAATACGATATCCGGGCGGCTGTGGATGAAGAACGTCGTTCAGTTGACCGGGGTCAGCGAACCTTACCTGGGGACGATCCTGTGTAACTATATGGTCGCCTATCAGCAGCTGATCACCGACACCCTGTGCGGGGCCAATGTGAGCCTTTTCTGCGACGGGAACGCAACGACCGGGACCACGGTGCCGCCCAGCCTTATCGCGGGCCTCTTCAGCACCGGGTTCAGCCTGTTGAATTATTTCGGTCACTCCTCCAACACCGTGCTCGACTATGGATTGGACCGGCCGACGGACTATAGCAACGCGGGGAAATACCCGGTGTTCCTGGTGAATGGTTGCGATGCCGGCGACTTCTTTATCTACGACGCCCAGCGTCCTTCCGGAACCAGCATGACCTTGTCGGAGACCTATGACCTGGCCAACGAGCGGGGTTCGATCATCTTTATCGCGGCCAGCAGTTTCCAGATCGTGAACTATTGCAATATCTATCTGACCGGGCTGTACAGCCTCCTGGACGGGCAGGACTATGGCAAGTCCGTGGGGGTCTTGCAGAACGACGCCATGGCGTATCTGCTGAATGCCGCGCCGGGTGATTATTTTGCGCGGCAGCATGTCGAACAATTCTGCATGAACGGGGACCCGGCGCTGAGGCTGAACCAGGGTCCGACCGACTACGACGTCGAGGCGTCGACGGTGTCCGTCAATCCCACCTTCATTTCAACAAGCAATACGAGCTTCACGGTCAATGCAAAATTCTATAACCTCGGCCGGGCGGTGCCCGATTCGGTTGCGGTCGTGGTGCAGCGGACCTATCCCAACGGAACGTCGGCGGTGGTCTTCAACAAGAAGATCGCGGGAATCCGCTACGCCGATTCGATCCAGGTGCAGGTGCCCATCGTGCCCACGCGCGATATCGGAGACAACAAGATCACTGTCACGATCGATCCGGGGAACCTGATCCCGGAGGTGACCTATATCAACAATTCGGTGACCGTGGATGCCTATATCTACCAAAACGGCGCCACGCCCGTGTATCCGTACAACTATGCGATCATCAACACGCCGACCTCCAAACTCGTCGCGTCCACCAATAACCCGCTGATCCCAAGCGCCCAGTACACGATGCAAATCGATACCACGATGGCCTTCAATTCGCCGTTGCTCGTCACGAAGACCCTGACGTCCATCGGCGGCGAGCTGGAATTCGATCCGGGCATCACGTATCTCGATAGCACGGTGTATTACTGGCGGGTGGCGTCCGCGCCGCTGGCCGGACAACCGGCGACCTGGGCCAATGCGTCCTTCGTCTATATCGATCCCGGACACAGCACGGTGGGGATGAACCAAAGCCATTTCTTCCAGCACCAGCAGTCCACCGGCGACAGTGTGTCGATGGCGAACAACCGGCAGTGGACCTTCGGCGCGGCGCAACACAGCTTCTTCGTCACGAACTCCATGTATCCGACCTCGGGTACCTTCTCGGAGGATTTTGAAGTAGGGGTGGACGGGAACAATTATATACAAAGCGCCTGTCTGGGGCATTCCCTGATGTTCAATGTCTTTAACCCAGTGACCCTGACGGCCTGGAAGGACGTCGATGCGTCCGGCAACAACCTGCACCTGAGCGGCAGCGCCTCGGCAAACTGTAACCCGTATAACAACTGGGACTTCGAGTTCTCTTATATGACCCAGTCGAGCCGTTACCTGATGATGCGATTTATGGACAGCATTCCAAACGGCTACTATGTCGTGGTCCGGAGTTTCGACTATGACAACAGTACTTTCCAATCCTACGCATCGACCTGGCACGCGGACACCAGCGCTTTCGGACCGGGCAAGTCGCTGTATGACTATCTGAAGAACGCCGGTTTTGCGCAGATCGATTCCGTTGACGCGCCGAGGGACTGGTTCCTCGTCTACAAAAAGAACGACAACGGCTTCACCCCCGTGTACAAGATCTCGGCGGGCGTCTATGACAAGATCAGCCAGTTCGTCTATTTCTACAATACCTATTATTCCGGCAACGTGACGTCGCCGGTTTTCGGCCCCGCCGCGAAGTGGGGAATGCTGCACTGGCGCGGGCACGATCCGGTCAGCCCGGTGACCGATACGGTCGGTTTGCAGGTAGTCGGGCTGGATACCACCGGCAACGCCACGACCCTGTACAGGCTCGCGCGGAACGTGCAGGACTTTGACATTTCAGCGATCGATCCTAAAAAATATCCGAATATCCAGTTGAAACTGGCGACGTTCGACAGCGTCAACGGCAAACCCTATCAGCTCGACTACTGGCGCCTGAATTACACACCGGTCCCGGAAGGCGCGCTGGCTCCCAATATCCTGCTTCGGGCGCCGGATACCGTCGTGCTCGGTCAGCCGATCGAATTTGCGGTGGCGTTCAAGAATATCAGCCCCTATGCGTTCGACAGCATGGCGATCAAAATGTATTTCGTCGACGCCCACAATGTCACGCACCCCATTACGCTGCCGAAACGGAGGCCGATCGTCAGCGGGGATACGCTGATCCTGGACTATGTCCTGTCTTCCGCGACCTATCCGGGGGCGAACCTGATCTATGTCGATTTCAATCCCAACGCGCAGCCAGAGCAGTACCTGTTCAACAACTTCGTATACAAATCCGTCTTTGTGAAAGGGGACACGCGCGCCCCGACGCTCGATGTGACCTTCGATAACGTACATATCCTGAATGACGACATCGTGTCGGCGAAACCGCATATCACCGTGAAGCTGCAGAGCCAGTCGCCGTACCTGTTGCTGAAGGATACCTCGCTGATCACCGTGCAGGTCATGTATCCCAACGGCACGCTGCATCCTTTCTATTTCAACTCGGATACGCTGCGGTTCACGCCCGCGACCGCCGCCACCAATAACGTGGCCACCGTCGACTTCACGCCCGTCTTTTCGACGCAGGCGAACCCGCAGGGGGATGTCTACCAGCTGGTCGTGACCGCCAAGGACGAACTGGGGACCGCCGCGGGCACCGGACCGTACCGGGTCGGGTTCATGGTCATCAACAAACCCATGATCTCAAACGTATTCAACTATCCGAACCCGTTCAGCACGTCGACCGCCTTTGTCTTTACCGTCACCGGAAGCCAGGTGCCGCAGAACATCAAGATCCAGATCCTGACCATCACCGGGAGAGTGGTGCGGGAGATCACGAAGGAGGAACTCGGACCGTTGCATGTGGGCACCAACGTGACCGAGTTCAAATGGAACGGCACCGACATGTATGGCAACCGGTTGGCAAATGGCGTATATTTGTATCATGTGGTTACGAACCTGAACGGACAGTCGCTGAGCAAGTACAACGCGCAAGGCGCCAACACCGACAGGTTCTTTAATAACGGATACGGAAAGATGTACCTCATGCGATGATGGGAAGCGACAATAAGGACAATACCCGGCACGGAAAGGGCCGCTGGCGAAAGCGCTTGATCTATGGGGTATACCTGTCCATTATGGTGTTGCTGATGCTGGAGCTGGCTTTGCGGATCTACAACCCCTTCCATTTCCGGCTGAAGGGCGACCACCTCCTGCTGCCGGTCGACCAGCGCGAGACGATCGTCAACCGCATCAACCCCAAGCTGGATCCGGTCATCTTCAATTCCCGCAATAGCCTCGGCTTCCGGGGTCCCGAGCCGCCGGGGCCTTCCGAGTGGGCGAAGATGCACCCTGTCATTACGATCGGGGGTAGCACGACCGAATGCCATTTCCTCAGCGATTCTTTGACCTGGCCCTATTTGCTGGAACGGCGCCTCTCGGATTCGATACCCGGGATCTGGCTCGACAATGCGGGGCTGGACGGGCAATCGACCTTTGGCCATATCGTCATGCTGAACGACCATGTCAAGCAGTTGCGCCCCTGGATGGTGATCTTTTTAACGGGGATCAACGATATGGAAACGGACCAGCCGTCATTTCACGACAAGTTATATGAGCGGGGTGCCTACCCCGATCTGAAGCACTGGCTTTTCAATAACAGCGAGGTCCTCAATCTGGGGTTGAACCTCTGGCGGGCCGCGCGGGCCCGGCGGTTCAACAACACGACCGACCGGATGATCGCGCTGGATCCTTCCCGGCGGCTGCTGCTGCCGGATTCCGCCATCCGGGCGCGGGTCGCGGCGCAGGACCCGTATCTCGCGGGGTATAAGGCCAGGCTGAACCGGCTGGCGGACACCTGTCTGGCGTGGAAGATCCGGCCGGTCTTTGTGACGCAGCCCGACCTTTTCGGGTTTGGCCGGGACCCCGTAACGGGCACAGACCTGGCGGCCTTCCCGGTGGACGACGGCGTCAACGGGCGCCTGTTGTGGGAGATGCTCGAGCGGTATAATGACGTCGTGCGGAAGATGTGCGCGGACAAGGGGCTGCTGATGATCGACCTCGCGCGGTTGATGCCAAAGAACAGCCTGTATTTTTATGATATGTCGCATTTCACCAATGCGGGGGCTGCGGAGGTTGCCGGATTGCTCGCGCCGGCCATCGACAGCATGTTCCGGGCCGTATATCGATGAAAAAAGGAATTCTCATATCGGTCGCCGCGGCGACGGTCTTCCTGCTGTATTTCCCGGTGCTCGGGAACGGCTTTCTGACGGACGATTATGCGGCGTTGTACCGGTTGCTGATCCAGAAGCGGGTGCTGTTCGAGGAGATGGTGCGTCCGCTGATCGACATTTCCTTCTATTTTAATTATCTGCTGTCCGGCCTTCATCCGCTGGGCTACTATCTCTTCAATTTCTTCGTCCATGCGCTGGCCTGCTTCATGGTGTACCAGGTGGCGCTGGACCTCCCGGTATTTTCAGCGCGGAAACAACGGGCCTTCGCGATGACGGCGGGGTTGCTTTTTCTTTTTTATCCCTTTCACAACGAAGGCGTGGTTTGGCTGTCGGGCCGACTCTCGTCGATGGCCGCGCTGTGCGGCCTGCTGGCGATCCATTTCGTGCTGACAAAAAGACGGCCGTGGAACCTGGTGCTTGGCGTATTGTGCTGGTGGTCGGGATTGTTCGCCTATGAGTCGATCCTGGTACTGCCCGCGGTGGCGTTTTTGTTAGAATGGATAACCTTTCGCGATGTGCGCAGGGGCTTGCTCTCGCTGGGGGTTTGGGTCGCGGCGGGCATCGGCTGGCTGGGGATGCGGTATGCCGTTTCGGGCGAGCTGTTGCCGGCGTATGGACAAAGCGGGCTGGCCGGGGATGCGGTCTGGTTGCGCGCCGCCAAGGTGATCGGGCGTTGCTTCCTGCCGCCGGATGAGAATTCGCGCCAAATGGAGTGGCTGTTCGCGGGGGTGCTCGTGCTGCTGGTGGCGGTGCATGTGCTGGTGTGGGTGCGCCTTCGGCGGGGCGGGGGCGACAGGCGGGGTGTGGAGCAGCCAATGGGGCTGGACGAGCGGGGCGGTCGGGGCTTTGCGCGCGCCGGCAGCGGGCAGATGCGGCCGGGATGGTCGCTGGCCCTGATCGAAGGAGGGTTCCTGTTGGCGCTGTTGCCGGCTGTCGCGTTTGAGGTCAGTACGAGGACGTCCGAAGGCGACCGGCTTTTATATTTTCCATCTTGTATGCTGAGCATTCTGGCGGCGGCGGTTTTGATGACGCTCGTGACGCGCTGGCGGGTCAGGTGGTTGCTCCTTGGTCTGTACGCGCTGGCGGGGGCGCTGTTCATCGAATCGAACAACAGGAACTGGGTCTTTGCGTCGCATACGGCGGAAGCGGGACTCGATCTCCTGCGGCGCACGCCGGGACGGGTAGTGCTCGTCAACATACCGGACGAATGGGAGGGGGCGTATATCTTCCGGAACAGCTTTAACGAGGGCCTGACCGTCAACGGTATCGACAGCAACCGGGTGAAGGTGACCCATTTCCTCACGAGACTGGAGTACCTGCGCGCGCCGCAGAACCGGCTCTCGCCGGTCCGGAAGGACGGCTCCATATACATCTACCCGTCTACCCGGATCGGGGATGATGCCGGCGGGGCAAAGGTTTTCTATTGGGACATGTCCGGGTGGAAAGAGCTACATTTGGGCTATTGATATGTATCAGTTTTCGGATTATGCATCGAGGGGATTCAACTTTTTGCATAACCGCCTGGCGCCCGGCTCCAAGCGGTTATCGTCGCTGATGCTGTATGCGACCGACCGGTGCGATTCCGGATGCAAACATTGTTTGATCTGGGCGAAGCGGCCCACGACCGTACTGCCCCTGGAAGCGATCGTGCGGATCATGCAGAGCAAATGTATCCATCCGTCGACGATGGTGGGCCTGGAAGGCGGCGAGTTTCTGCTCCATCCGGAGGCCGAAGGAATTTTGGAATGGTTCTCCGTGCATCACCGCAACTTCGATTTGTTCTCGAACTGTCTCGATCCCGGGCGGCTGATCCGTTGTGTCAGGACCTACCGGCCCCATCGCCTTTATATTTCGCTGGACGGCGACAGGGATACCTACCTGCACATGCGCGGCAAGGACGGGTATGACCGCGTCCTGCGGGTGATCAGGGAACTCAAAGACGTGTTGCCGGTCTTTGTCATGTTCACGTTGTCGCCATACAATGATTTCGGGGACCTGCGGCATGTGGCGGGCGTATGCCGTGAAAACGGCGTATTTCTGCGCGTGGGCATCTACGATAACATCCCGTTCTTCGATACGATCGAAGATGCGCCGGGGTCGGCGTTCGGACAGTACAAGAATGAGGAGGTGCTGACCTATGCGAAGGTGCGGGAAATGCGGACCGCCTCCGCTGAAGCTTCGGAGGGCGAGGCCGCCTTCGCCAAGGCTTCGGAGGGTGAGGCCGCCTTCGCCAAGGCTTCGGAGGGCGAGGAGGGTGAGGCCGCCTTCGCCAAGGCTTCGGCGGCCGAGGAGGGTGACAGTGGTGAGGGGGCCGCCTTCGCTGAAGCTTCGGCGGGTGAGGCCGCCTTCGCCAAGGCTTCGGCGGGTGAGGCCGCCTTCGCCAAGGCTTCGGCGGCCAAGCGGGATTTTACGGCATTGATCCCCGAAGACCTGCGTGAGTATGCGGAGAACTATGACTATGTGCGGCTCTACCAGAACTGGGTGAAGCGCAAATTGCGGCTGGGATGTCACAGCATCCTGGACAGTGCGATCGTGTTACCCGACGGCGACGTACCGATTTGCCAGCACCTGCCCACCCGGCTGGGAAATATTTTTCGGCAGTCCCTGGACGAAATCTTCAATTCGCCCGAAAGCAACAAGGTGCAGCGGCATCATTCCCGGAACTGCAATCAGTGCTGGGTCGCCTATCACCGGAAATACGATATCGCACTCTACCGAAGCTTTGAAAAGACGTTTGGCCGTTGGGCGACGACAAAGCTCCTCGGGTACTATACATGGGGGAATGACAACGACTAATGATTCGCAGGCGTCCGGACCTTTGACGGTTCCGTCGGACCGGCTTCCGTCCTATGGCAGGGAGTTGCACGCATCCTATGCGGCGGCCGATCCCTGCCCGCATATCTGTTTCGACGGTCTTGTGCAGCCGGATCTCCTTGCGCGGGTGGCGGCGGAGTTCCCGGACCTGGGCGAGAAGGGGGATATCCGGTTCAGCGATCCCAACCAGTTGAAGCTCGCTTCGAGAGGGACGTCGCGTTTTGGCCCTGTGACACGCGAACTGGCCGGGTTCCTGAACTCCCCGCCATTCCTCGACTTCCTGGAGCGGCTGACCGGTATTTCGGGACTCATCGCCGACCCGCAATTTGCCGGCGGAGGTTTGCACGAGATCAGGCGCGGCGGTTTTCTGAAGATCCACGCCGATTTTTCCCGGCATCCCGAATGGCAGCTGGACCGGCGGATCAACCTGCTGCTCTATCTCAACGAGGATTGGGAAGAAAGTTATGGGGGGCATTTCGAGCTGTGGGACCGGGGCATGACGCAATGCGTTAAGAAATTTCTGCCGGTCGTCAACCGGATGGTGATCTTCAATACGACCGACACGTCCTATCATGGCCACCCCGATCCGCTGGCTTGTCCGGAAAGCCGTAGCCGCCGGTCGCTCGCGCTGTATTATTACACGAAGGGCCGGCCCGCGGGAGAAGTGCGTTCGGGCAACAGGATCACCACCCGGTTCCGGGCGCGGGAGCAGGACGGCGCGGCCATGCGGCGGTACAACAAGGTGAAAGACCTCGTGACCCGGCTCGTCCCGCCGGCTATCCTCAAACGTATTTACCGGAAGATGAAATAGGTCAGGAAGCTTCGCCGACTTGTCGATCAGTTCATAGACCGTCAGATGAAATAGGTCAGGAAGCTTCGCCGATCTTGTCGATCAGTTCATAGACCGTCAACAGCGAAAGGAGGTCGTTCGATTCCCCGGATGCCGAAGCGGGGCGCTCGATACGGGTGACGAAGTCTTCTATCTCTGGCAGGAAACCCTGCGTGTACAGGGTATTCGTCTCGAGCGCCGGAACCATCGTCGGGACGCCCGAGAAATATTCCTTTACAGCGCCCCGCTGACCGGTGAGGCGTTCGGCGGGAGCATGGAGGATCCGCAGCGGCATTTGCGTCCCCGTGACAGAGACCGGATACCGGATGTCGAGGGATTCATTCCCGGCGCTGACGGTCAGGCATTCCAGCGGCGGGTTCCAGGTATAGCGGGTGGAGAGATGGAGCAGACCGGAAGCGCCGCCGGCATGGCCGAGATGCAATTGAACCGTGATCCCGCGCTTGTCCTGCTGCCGGCAGCAGGAAAGGAGTTGCGCGGGTCCGAAGAGGAAGCCGGCGTAGTCGAGCGCGTGGATAAAAAGTTCGGTGAAGGGGTCGCCCTGCGGATAAGGCCCGGTCTGAAAGCGGTAGATGTAATCGGTGGCCAGGCGGCATTTCTTTCGGACAGCGGTGTTGCCCGGCCAGTGCCGCCGCTGGAGGCCGAGCTTGCAGACGGCCGCGGGCGCGATAGCCGCGAGTTCCCGGAGCTGTCCGAGGGTCCGGCAGGGCGGTTTCTCGATAAAGACGGGTTTGCCCGCTTTGAGCAACGCAGAGAGGATTTCGTAGTGCGCCTCCGGGGCTGCACAGACAAAAACGCCGGCGACCGACGTATCCGCGATGACCGTATCCAGGTCGTGTGTGAAACGGCATCCCGGAAAAAGCGGACCGAGCTGCCGTTGCCAGTCGCTGCCGCGCGTGCAAATATATTTCAGCCGCAGGTTGTAGTGCCGGAGCACCGGGTACAGACTGGTCATACTATGGACCCCAAACCCGACAAAGGCATATTCTTTTTGCGCATGAAAGAGCGGGCTTTGAAAGTATTTTTCCTTCCGGTGCTGATTAAACCTCTTTAAGAGCGCGTTGAGCATGCGGGGCCGTGTTTGTCCGGACAAGTTCCGTAAATTTTCTTTTATTTCTGAAGAAATAGGGGAAGAGGATCGTGCCCTTGTAGACGCAGGGAAGGTTCTTCCAGCCCCTGGGCTGCGGATTCCTCTTATCGCGGTAGGCGACAAGCCACCAGAGATAGGAGCCGGCGGCTTTAAGCATCGCCTTGCTGATGCCCGGCTCGCGGCGGAAAAGGAAATAAAAGCAGCCGATGAAATCGGTGAGCAGCCGGAGAGAGACGATGGCCGCCGCATGGAGGAAGGGGAGGTTGCGGGACAACAGGATATAATTGTTCCGGAAGGTCAGGAAGGTCTTGAGATAGTTCTCCCAGGAAAGGGTCCCGCCGCCCTTGTGATACACGACGGATGCCGGGCACGCATAGATCGAATAGCCCATATTGCGCACGCGCCAGCAAAGGTCGATGTCTTCCTGGTGCATATAGTAATAATCGTAGAAGCCGCCGGTCCGGCGAAAGAGTTTCGAACTGAAGCACATGCAGGCGCCGGTCGCCCAGAATACTTCTTCGGTCCGGTCGTACTGGCCATGGTCTTTTTCCAGGGTGGTCAGCACCCGGCCCCGGGCGAACGGAAGACCCAAGCGGTCGATCCAGCCGCCCGCAGCGCCCGCATATTCAAAATGATCGCGACGGTCCAGCGCCAGGAGTTTGGGCTGGCAGATGCCGATGCGGGGATCGGACTCGAGCAGGTCGACGAGCGGCTCGATAAATCCCGTCGTGACTTCGATGTCCGAATTGACGATGAGGTAATAGTCGGCTTCGATGCGCGCGAGGCCAAAATTATACCCGCCCGCAAAGCCGCGGTTGGCATTCATGGGCAGCGCGTGGACGGTGGGGAAGCGGCTGCGGAGCATGTCGAGCGACCCGTCGGTGGAATTATTGTCTATGACGTATATCTCTTTGTTCCGGTAAGTCGTGGCAAGCAGGAAAGGAAGGAATCTTTCGAGGTAGAAAGCCGTATTCCAGTTGAGGATGACCAGTGCTACGGAGGGAGTGCTCATAGAAGGTTAAGAAGACAGATGTTTCGTGGTCAGAAGCCGGAAGACATATTTTCCGATCATATCGAATTCCAGGTTGACCGCGGCGCCCGGTTGAACGGCCTGGATGCTGGTGTGCAGGTAGGTGTACGGAACGATGGCCACGTCGAACCGGTCCTTTTTAACGTTGAAGACGGTGAGGCTCGTGCCGTTGAGCGAGATGGAGCCCTTTTCGATGACGAGGTGGCTGAACTTTTTGGGAAATTCGAAGCGAAACTCCCAGCTGCCGTTCCGCTCCCGGCGCCGGCTGCAGGTCGCGGTGGCATCCACATGGCCCTGGACGATATGGCCGTCCAGCCGGCCGTTGAGCGGCATGCAGCGCTCGAGGTTGACGAGGTCGCCAGGCCTCCAGCTGCCGAGGCTGGTCTTTTTAAGGGTTTCATCGATAGCGGTGACGCGGTGTGCGCCGGAATTTATCTCTTCCACCGTGAGGCAGATGCCGTTATGCGCGATGCTTTGGTCAATTTTCAGTTCGGAGGAGAGGGGGGAATCGATCCACAACGTCAGGTTGGTGCCGTTGGGTTCGGCCGAGCGGACCTTGCCCAGCGCTTCGATGATGCCGGTGAACATGGGGTCGAAATTCGTAATAATTTGGCAGAGTTTTCCGTTTTATAAAAAATTATAGTAACTTTGCCTTCCGTAAAAATTTAAACATGCTGATCATCGATTCCAAGGATTGCGAGAACATAGACAAGGCCCTCAAGAAGTACAAGAAGAAGTTCGAAAAGGCGAAGGTGCTGGTACAATTGAGGGAGCGGCAGTCTTTTACCAAACCGTCCGTGAAGCGGAGAGGCGAGGTGCTGAAGGCCGTCTACAAGCAGCAGGTCGCAGCCGGAAAATTTGAGTCGTAACTCGCTCTGATATAAGAAATTATCCAAAGAGGTCGCCGAATGGCGGCCTTTTTTTATCCGAAGGGGCGATGCCGCCGCTGTCTATTAATTCGTATTATTGGGCCTGAAATACTTTCATTTGGAGGACGCGATACAGGCCTTCGTCGCCCATTTACAATTCGAAAAGCGCTACTCGGCGCATACCATCCGGGCCTACCGGGACGACCTGGAGGCATTTTGCAGCTTCATCCGCGGGGAATTCGACGGTGCGGACGCGGGGGCCGTCTCTCCTGCCATGGTGCGGAGCTGGCTGGCCGTCATGAAGGACGGCGGGATGAGCAGCCGGTCCATCAACCGCAAGATCTCCGTGCTGAAATCCTGGTTCAAGTACCTGATCCGGACGGGTGTGGTTGCCCAGAGCCCCATGGGGGCGATCCTCTCGCCAAGGGCCGGAAAACGCCTTCCCGTCTATGTCGAGCAACAGGACATGGCGGTCCTTTTCGAAGCGGTCGGATTCCCGGATACCTGGGAAGGATGGACCGACCGGTTGTTGCTGTCGATCCTGTATCACACCGGGATACGGTTGAGCGAACTGGTCGGACTCCGGGAACGGCAGGTGGACTTTGGCAACAATACACTCAAGGTGTTGGGAAAAGGAAACAAGGAGCGGGTCATCCCCGCCAATCAGGACCTGCTTGACGAAATCCGGAAATACCAGGAAAAGAAACGGGCGACCTTCGGGGACGCCGACAGGGTGGTGCTGCTGGTGGGGCCCAAAGGCCGCAAGCTGTACCCGAAATACGTGTACCGGGTCGTGCATGACTATCTGGCCAGGATCACGACGATCGATCAAAAAAGCCCGCACGTGCTCAGGCATACGTTCGCGACGCATCTCATGAATGCCGGCGCGGAGCTGAATTCGGTAAAGGAATTGCTCGGACATGCCAGCCTTGCGGCCACGCAGGTCTATACCCACAACAGCATTGAGAAATTGAAGGATATCTATAAAAAAGCGCATCCCAAAGCCTGATCGCGACGTTCGGAAATGATGAAATTAAAAATGTCTCCGGGCGTTGTTTTTAACGCAATTTTATTTGGAAAAAATCGTCTTAAAGATTAACTTCATTGTCCTACCGGCACATACTTTGTCCGCGCGTACACCGTAGTACAAAAGCTCTTTCATTTATTGTTCACTGATAAAAAATGGGATTACTATGAACGTAAATATTCAAACTGTGCACTTTGATGCAGACGGTAAATTGGTAGATTACGTAATCAAAAAAATGAGCAAACTAAACACATTCCATGACAGAATTATCAAGGCAGATGTTTTTCTAAAGCTGGACAATGTCGTTCACAACATTAAAGACAAGATCGCGGAGATCAGAGTGCATGTCCCCAAACATCACTTCTTCGTAAAATGTTCGTCCAAGTCCTTCGAAGAATCTTTTGACAGCGCGTTCGAATCGCTGGTCAACCAGGTAAAAAGACAGAAAGATAAGCAGGTGGCCTAGAACAGGACAGAAGGCCTACGAAAAAAATCTTTAAACGAGGGGTGTTCCGATAGTACGGGACGCCCCTTTTTTATTTGTTTTTTATTTGCGCCTTTCCCGGATGAACCAGGTGGAAAGGAACGGATTAGACGTGCCGGCGGCGGGGAGCTCAAAAAAACGGGTTTAAAATTTTTGAATTTAACATTTTAACCTACCTTTGCCTTCCCAAAAAAAGCAGTGGATCAGTGTGCTATGAGTTGAATGAATCGGGGAACGGGTCCTCCTTCGCGAGCCTTTCGGCGGGCGGGGAGTCCGCCTCGCGGGAGTTTCAGCGGGCGGTGCGGGTTACCAGCCAGAGTAGCTCAGTTGGTAGAGCAGCTGATTTGTAATCAGCTGGTCGGGGGTTCGAGTCCCTTCTCTGGCTCCAGGGGAGGAGGATCTCCCGGGAGAAAGCGGGGCGCGGCGGCCCCGGAGTTAAAGAATGGGCAAGTAGCCAAGTGGCCAACGGCAACAGACTGTAAATCTGTCCTCTTCGGAGTTCGGTGGTTCGAATCCATCCTTGCCCACGAGTCAAATGCCCCGGCCGGTCGGGGCGAAACCCTGGTCGGAGAAGCCGCCCGGGTGCATACGCGGAAGTAGCTCAGTTGGTAGAGCGACAGCCTTCCAAGCTGTAGGTCGCGGGTTCGAACCTCGTCTTCCGCTCCGCGAAGTGTCAGACAGCGACCCGGCCTTACCGGCCGGGGCGTTGCGAAGCGTCAGGCGGTGTCGGCCATCCGGCAGCGCCCGTTGGCTGAAGTCCCTGGACTTGACCAGCCGTTGTAGCTCAGGGGTAGAGCACTTCCTTGGTAAGGAAGAGGTCGAGAGTTCAATTCTCTTCAACGGCTCAGAAGAATATTTGAGCGATTGTAAATAGAACAGGTTT
The DNA here is from genome assembly GCA_035572015.1 of Puia sp. Taxonomy (GTDB): domain Bacteria; phylum Bacteroidota; class Bacteroidia; order Chitinophagales; family Chitinophagaceae; genus Puia. The sequence goes on from DATNBP010000131.1 coordinate 14,856, forward strand.
TTGCTTCCGAGGGAAGGCATTGAGCCTGTTGACATTTTAAAACACAACTATAAAAACAGATAACAATGTCAAAAGAGACCTTTAAGAGGGACAAACCCCACGTTAACGTTGGTACGATTGGTCACGTAGACCATGGTAAGACCACTTTGACTGCCGCGATTACGACCATCTTGTCGTCGAGAGGGTTGGCGGAAGCAAAAAAATACGACGAGATCGATGCGGCGCCGGAAGAAAAGGAAAGGGGTATTACCATCAACACAGCTCACGTTGAATATGCGACGGCCAACCGTCACTATGCGCACGTGGATTGTCCCGGTCACGCTGACTATGTCAAAAATATGATCACGGGCGCTGCCCAGATGGACGGAGCGATCCTGGTGGTAGCGGCTACGGACGGTCCGATGCCGCAAACCAAGGAGCACATCCTCCTGGCCCGCCAGGTAGGGGTTCCGCGTATCGTGGTATTCATGAACAAGGTAGACCTCGTGGACGATCCCGAGCTGCTCGAACTCGTGGAGATGGAGATCCGGGAGTTGCTGACCACCTATGGTTTCGACGGCGACAACACGCCGATCATCCAGGGTTCCGCAACGGGCGCACTCGCCGGCGAAGCAAAATGGGTAAGCAAGATCGACGAGCTGATGGCTGCGGTAGACAGCTATATCCCGCTGCCTCCCCGTCCCGTCGACCAGCCTTTCCTGATGTCTGTTGAGGATGTGTTCTCTATCACTGGTCGTGGTACGGTTGCAACCGGTCGTATCGAAAGAGGCCGGATCAAGGTCGGTGAAGCCATCGAAATCGTTGGCCTGCAAGATGCTCCGCTGAGCTCCACGGTTACGGGCGTCGAGATGTTCCGCAAGCTGCTGGACCAGGGCGAAGCCGGGGACAACGCCGGACTGCTGCTCCGCGGTATTGAAAAGAACCAGATCCGCCGCGGGATGGTGCTTTGCAAACCAGGTTCGATCACGCCGCACACCGAGTTCAAAGGTGAGGTATACGTACTGAGCAAGGAAGAAGGCGGCCGTCATACGCCCTTCTTTAACAAGTACCGCCCGCAGTTTTACTTCCGGACTACGGACGTAACCGGTGAAGTCACGCTTCCTGCAGGTACCGAGATGGTGATGCCGGGCGACAATACCTCGCTGTCGGTTCACCTGATTGCCCCGATCGCCATGGAAAAGGGTCTGAAGTTCGCTATCCGTGAAGGCGGCCGGACGGTAGGCGCGGGACAGGTGACGGAGATCGTCAAGTAAGCCTGAAACACGGAATTTTTTGTATATTTACAGTACACTGGGAGCTGTTCCGGGTTTGACCGGACCAGCTCTTGGTTTTCTTTGACACACGGGTATAGTATAACGGTAGTACAGAGGTCTCCAAAACCTTCAGTCTGGGTTCGAATCCTAGTACCCGTGCCCTTGTAAAAATTTATTAATGAACAAGATCACGCTATTTCTCCGAGAGTCGTACCGGGAATTGTTGGAAAAAGTGACCTGGCCGACCTGGACCGAGCTGCAGCAGCAGACGGTCATCGTGCTTATTGCCACGGTCCTGATCACGCTGCTGGTATGGCTAATGGACATCGTCGCCAGTTCGGTATTGCACTTCATTTATTCCCTGATGTAGTAACCGTGTATTGTTGTCAAAATCCTTTTTATGACGGAAACAGTTAATCAAACAGAAGTAAAGACCCAGCCAGAGGGAAAGCCGGCGCCGGAGACCAAGTGGTATGTACTCCGGGTCGTCAGCGGGAAAGAGCGCAAAGTGAAGGAGTACCTGGACAAGGAGATTTCGCGCGGCGGTTGGGGGGAGATCGTAAAGCAGGTCTTTCTTCCCGTGGAGAAGGTGTATAAAGTGCAGAACGGCAAAAAGGTGATGCGCGAACGGAACTACTATCCCGGGTATGTGATGGTGGAAGTCACCGAAGGAAAACTGGGTGACGATCTGAAAGAAGTAATCAAGAACACGAACAGCGTCATTCATTTCCTGGGTAAAGAAAACCCGATCGCTCTGCGTAAGGCCGAGGTCAACAAGATGCTGGGCAAGATGGATGAGATGGCCGAATCGGGCAGTATGAGCATGAGCGAGCCGTTCATCATCGGGGAAACGATCAAGATCATCGAAGGTCCTTTCAATGATTTCAACGGGATCATCGAAGAGGTGAACGACGAGAAAAAGAAGCTCAAGGTGACGGTAAAGATCTTCGGCCGTTCGACACCGGTAGAGCTGAACTATATGCAGGTGGAAAAGATCTCCTGAGCCGGAGCGATGATATCATTTAATAAAAAAACCTTCCGCAGGGAAGGTTTTTTTATTCGATCGGCTATGAAGTCAATTGGCGTTGTCATTGTCGAAATGCGGCGTAGAGTCGCCGTAGGAAGATGACATCGGTTCCGGCATGGACGGAGCGGGCATTGCCGGAGCGGGCTTTGCCTTCGGTGCAGCCTTCTTCCTGGGAGCTTTCCTGGCGGCTTTCTTTGGGGCCTTCCTGGCAGCCTTTTTAGCAGCCTTTTTCGGAGCGGCTTTCCTGGCGGCTTTCTTAGCGGCTTTCTTTTTTGGAGCGGCTTTTTTCTTTGCAGCTTTTTTGGCGGCCTTCTTAGCTTTTTTAGGCGCCGCTTTTTTCTTTGCAGCTTTTTTTGCCGCCTTTTTGGGAGCTGCTTTTTTAGCCGGCTTTTTCTTAGACTTTGCCATAGTTTGATGAGCGTTTTAAGTTGTTAGTAAGAATTGTAATGGGTTATTAACGGAAAAGTTAGTCAGAAAAATCCAAATATAAAAAAATGGCCGAAAAATTTCTTCACAAAAGATTGGTTTGGAATCCTTGGGGTGACGGTTGGGGTGAGAAAGCGACGCCCGCCTTCGCCAGAGGCTTCGGCGGGCGACGCCCGGGTTCGCCAGAGGCTTCGGCGGGCGACGCCCGGGTTCGCCAGAGGCGTAGGCGGGGGTAAGTCTGCTTTCGCAAAATCCCTGCGGAAAAATAGGTGATGTCGTGCTTTTTTTATTACCTTTGCGTCCCCAAAGTTCTTATCATAGTGATGGTTTGGGAGTTCTGCCGGTCCTGGGACCGGGGGACGTTAACACCAAAAACAAGTAACATGGCAAAAGAGATTTCCGGTTATGTCAAGTTGCAGGTGAAAGGCGGTCAAGCCAATCCTGCACCTCCTATCGGTCCGGCGTTAGGTAGCAAAGGCGTGAATATCATGGAGTTCTGCAAGCAGTTCAATGCCAGGACCCAGGATAAAATGGGCAAGACACTCCCCGTATTGCTCACTGTTTACACGGACAAATCGTTTGAGTTCATCATCAAGACTCCCCCCGCGGCCGTCCAGTTGCTGGAAGCCAGCAAGCTCCAGAGCGGGTCGAAGGAGCCAAATCGTACTAAAGTTGGAAAAGTCACCTGGACACAGGTGGAAGCGATCGCGAAGGATAAAATGCCCGACCTGAATTGCTTTACGGTGGAAAGCGCGATGCGCATGGTGGCCGGAACCGCCCGCAGCATGGGTATCACGGTGGAGGGAAAAGCTCCCTGGACCAATTAATCAGGTGAAACCAACTTCAAAACAATTACGAATCTAATCGTTATGGCTATCTCGAAGAAAAGAAAAGCTGCCACCGCAAAGGTGGATAAAAATAAGCTCTATACTTTAAAAGAGGCTTCCGCGCTGGTGAAGGAAGTCAATGTGACGAAATTCGACGCTTCCGTGGACCTGCACGTGCGGCTAGGGGTCGACCCCAAAAAGGCCGACCAGTCGATCCGCGGGACGGTCAACCTGCCGCACGGAACGGGCAGGACCAAGCGGGTGCTTGTCCTCTGCACGCCCGACAAAGAAGCCGATGCCAAGGCCGCCGGCGCCGACTATGTCGGACTGGATGAATTCATTCAGAAGATAGAAGGGGGTTGGGTTGACGTCGACGTCATCGTCGCCACCCCCTCCGTCATGCCCAGGATCGGCCGGTTGGGCAAGGTGCTGGGTCCGCGCAACCTGATGCCCAATCCCAAAACAGGTACGGTCACCAACGACGTGGCCGCGGCCGTGGGAGAGGTAAAGGGCGGCAAGATCGCGTTCAAGGTCGATAAGGCGGGGATCATCCATGCTTCCATCGGCCGGGTCAGCTTTGCCCCGGAGAAACTGATGGAAAACAGCCAGGAGCTGATCAGCGCCATTATCAAGGCTAAACCGGCGACCGCCAAGGGTACCTATGTCAAGAGCGTGTTCATGGCCAGCTCGATGAGCCCCGGGATCGCTTTGGATGCAAAAGCATTTATGGCCTAAAACTTATCATCGGGGTACCGGTCGGCCGGACCTGCAAAACAAAGAGTTATGAACAAAGATCAAAAGAACGAAGTCATTGAGCTGTTGAAAGACAAGTTCAAGGAATACAACAACTTCTATGTCACCAATACCGAGTCGCTGACGGTGGAACAGGTGGGCAAGCTGCGGCGGATCTGCTTCAGCAAGAAGGTGGAGATGAAAGTCGCTAAGAATACGCTGATCAAGAAGGCCCTGGAAGGGCTGGACAGCCAGCGTTTCTCGGGGGTCTTCCAGTCCCTGAACGGCGTGACCGCGCTGATGTTTTCGGAGAACCCGAAGGAACCGGCGCTGATCATCAGCTCCTTCCGGAAGGACGGGAATGTGGAAAACCCAGTCCTGAAGGCGGCCTTTATCGACGGCGACGTTTTTGAAGGCGACAACCAGCTGAAGACCCTCAGCACCCTGAAGAGCAAGAACGACCTGATCGGCGAGATCATCGGCTTGCTCCAGTCTCCGGCCAAGAACGTGATCTCCGGCCTCAATGCGGGAAACAAACTGGCGGGGCTGATCAAGGCCCTGGAATCGAGGGCGTCGAACTAAGGTTACACGGCGCCGCCTGGCGGGGCCTTATCATACGGCTATGTCCGGGGCCAGAAGACCGGCAAATTTTTTTAATCCTCCGCCGGAGCGAACAAAAAGCAGTGAAGGCGGAAAAAATTTACAAATATGGCAGATTTGAAAGCATTTGCAGAGCAATTGGTCGGACTGACCGTTAAAGAAGTAAACGAACTGGCAAAGATCCTGAAGGAAGAGTACGGCATCGAGCCCGCAGCTGCCGCCGTTGCAGTCGCAGCCGGTCCTGCAGCAGGTGGCGCCGCCGCCGCCGCTGAAGAGAAGACCTCCTTCAACGTGATCCTGAAAGCCGCCGGCGCCAACAAGCTGAACGTGGTCAAGATTGTCAAGGACATGACCGGGCTCGGCCTGAAGGAAGCGAAAGACCTTGTCGACGGCGCTCCCAAGCCGATCAAGGAAGGCATCAGCAAGGCTGACGCTGACGCCATGGTCGCCAAGCTGAAAGAGACCGGCGCTGAAGTGGAAATTCAGTAATTTTTTGGCCTTTTCAGGCAAGTTTCGGACCCCGGCGCAAGCCGGGGCTTTTTTTGTTGGGTTGCCAAATAAATGCTACATTTGCGGTCCGTTTCCCTCGCCAGGGGATAAAAAGCCCTTGTCGGCAAATGCAAGTGTTTGATTATCAATAGACTCGGATGAGAAAGCTGCAGACGATCTGAAGTTAAGAACAATAAAAAAAACCGGTTTTAAACAATATGTCTTCAACAAAATTGCAAAACAGGATCAACTTCGGTAAAATCAAGCACCTTGCCGAAACTCCTGATCTTCTGGAAGTGCAGATCCAATCTTTTAAAGAATTTTTTCAGTTAGAGACGACGCCGGACAAACGCAATATCGAAGGTTTGTTCAAAGTGTTCAAGGAGAATTTCCCGATCACGGACACGCGGAACATCTTCATGCTGGAATTCCTGGATTATTTCATCGATCCGCCCCGTTACACGATCGAAGAGTGCATGGAACGCGGGTTGACCTATGCCGTTCCGCTGAAGGCAAAATTGCGGTTGAGTTGTAACGATGAAGAGCACGTCGATTTCCAGACCATCGTGCAGGACGTGTTCCTGGGCAATATCCCGTACATGACGCCCCGCGGAACCTTCGTGATCAACGGCGCGGAACGCGTGGTGGTCTCGCAGTTGCACCGGTCGCCCGGCGTCTTCTTCGGCCAGTCCATCCACCCGAACGGCACCAAGATCTATTCGGCGCGCGTGATCCCCTTCAAGGGCGCATGGATGGAGTTCGCCACGGACATCAACAACGTGATGTACGCGTATATCGACCGGAAGAAAAAGTTCCCGGTTACGACGCTGCTCCGTTCGATCGGCTACGAGACCGACAAGGATATCCTCGAGCTGTTCGGCATGGCGGACGAAGTGAAGGCAGACAAGAAATCGCTGCAGAAATATATCGGCAAGAAGCTGGCCGCGCGGGTCCTCAGGACCTGGGTCGAAGATTTCGTCGACGAGGACACGGGCGAGGTCGTCAGCATCGAGCGGAACGAGATCGTGCTGGAGCGCGATACCATCCTCGATGAGGAAGCGATCGACATGGTCGTGGACATGGACGTGAAGAGCGTGTTTATCCAGAAGGAAGACGTCGGCGGCGACTATGCCATTATTTACAATACCCTGAACAAGGATACGTCCAACTCCGAGCTGGAAGCAGTGCAGCATATCTACCGCCAGCTGAGAGGTGCGGACGCGCCCGATGACGAGACCGCGCGCGGGATCATCGACAAGCTGTTCTTCAGCGACAAGCGGTATGACCTCGGAGAGGTCGGCCGGTACAAGATCAACCGGAAGCTGAATCTGAACCAGCCGCTGGATCAGAAGACGCTCACGAAGGAGGATATGATCGAGATCATCAAGTATCTCGTGAGACTGACCAATGCGAAGGCCGAGATCGACGATATCGACCACCTGAGCAACCGCCGGGTAAGGACGGTCGGCGAGCAATTGTACGCCCAGTTCGGCGTAGGCCTGGCGCGGATGGCGCGCACGATCCGCGAGCGGATGAACGTGCGGGACAATGAAGTGTTCACTCCGGTGGACCTCATCAACGCGCGGACGCTGAGCTCGGTGATCAACAGTTTCTTCGGGACTTCGCAGCTGTCGCAATTCCTCGACCAGACAAACCCGCTGAGCGAGATCACGCATAAGAGAAGGATCTCCGCACTGGGCCCCGGCGGTTTGAGCCGCGAACGGGCAGGGTTCGAGGTCCGGGACGTGCACTATTCCCACTATGGCCGGCTTTGTACGATCGAGACGCCGGAAGGTCCGAACATCGGGCTTATCTCCACGCTTTGCGTTCACGCGAAGATCAACGAGATGGGCTTTATCGAGACGCCCTACCGGAAAGTGCAGGAAGGGAAGGTCGATCTGAAGAAGCTGACCTATCTCTCCGCGGAAGAGGAAGACGTGGCCAAGATCGCGCAGGCGAATATCCCGCTCGACGAAAAAGGGCATTTTGTGGAAGATAAGATCATCTCCCGCCAGACCGGTGATTTCCCGATCCTCGACAAAAACGAGGTCGAATTCATGGACGTGGCGCCGAACCAGATCGTCGGGTTGAGCGCTTCCCTGATCCCCTTCCTCGAGCACGACGACGCCAACCGCGCGTTGATGGGCTCGAACATGCAGCGGCAGGCTGTGCCGCTGATCCGGCCGGAAATGCCGATCGTCGGGACCGGCCTGGAAGCAAAGGCCGCCCGTGACGCGCGGATCCAGATCCATTCGGAAGGCGAGGGCGTCGTCGAGTTCGTCGATGCCAACGAGATCCATGTCCGTTACGACCGCAGCGAGCAGCAAAAGCTCGTATCATTCGAAGACGATCTGAAGATCTATAAGCTCACCAAGTTCATCAAGACCAACCAGGAGACCTGCATCAACCTGAAACCGGCGGTCAAGAAGGGCCAGAAGGTGAAGGAAGGCGATTTCCTGACCGAAGGCTATGCGGTGCAGGATGGCGAACTGGCGCTGGGCCGCAACCTGAAAGTGGCGTTCATGCCCTGGAAGGGTTACAACTTCGAGGACGCGATCGTGATCAGCGAGAAAGTCGTCAAGGAAGACCTGTTCACCTCGGTGCATATTTCCGAATATGAATTGGAGGTCCGCGATACCAAGCTGGGCGAGGAAGAGCTGACGCCCGACATCCCCAACGTATCCGAGGAGGCCACCAAGGACCTCGACGAGAACGGGATCATCCGCGTGGGCGCCCAGATCAAGGAAGGCGATATCCTGATCGGGAAGATCACGCCGAAGGGAGAAAGCGATCCGACCCCGGAAGAAAAGCTGCTGCGGGCTATCTTCGGCGACAAGGCCGGCGATGCCAAGGACGCTTCGCTGAAAGCGCCGAGCGGTACCGAAGGGGTGGTGATCTCCAAGAAGCTGTTCCAGCGCGCGAAGAAAGATAAGAATGCGAAGGTGCGGGAGAAAGCGGCGCTTGAGAAGATCGAGAAGGTGCACGAGAAGAATACCTCCGACCTGATGGACGTGCTCCTCGGAAAGCTCACGACGCTGTTGAAAGACCATGTATCCGCCGGCGTGAACAACAATTTCGGCGAGGTGCAGATCGGCAAGGGGTCGAAATTCACGGGCAAGAACCTGGCGGGCATCGATTACCTGAACGTCAATCCGCTGGGATGGACGGGCGAGGCGAAGACCGACGAATCGATCAACGTCCTGCTGCACAATTACAGCATCAAGTACAACGAAGAACTCGGGCGGTACAAGCGCGAGAAATTCAATATTTCGATCGGGGACGAGCTGCCGGCGGGCGTACTGAAACTCGCAAAGGTCTATCTCGCGGTTAAGCGCAAGCTGAAGGTGGGAGATAAGATGGCGGGCCGGCACGGGAACAAAGGTATCGTCGCCAAGATCGTCAGAGCAGAAGATATGCCGTTCCTGGCGGACGGTACGCCGGTAGACGTGGTCCTGAACCCGCTGGGTGTGCCTTCCCGGATGAACCTGGGCCAGATCTATGAGACGGTGCTGGGTTGGGCAGGCGAGAAGCTGGGGGTGAAGTTTGCCACGCCGATCTTTGACGGCGCAACGGTGGAAGAGATCGCCGACCATATCTCGAAGGCCGGTTTGCCCAGCTTTGGCCATACGCACCTGTATGACGGCGAGACCGGAGAGCGGTTTGACCAAAAGGCGACGGTGGGCATCATTTATATCATTAAATTGCACCATATGGTGGATGATAAGATGCACGCCCGGAGTATCGGACCGTACAGTCTTATCACGCAACAGCCTCTTGGTGGTAAAGCGCAGTTCGGCGGCCAGCGGTTCGGTGAAATGGAAGTGTGGGCGCTGGAAGCCTACGGGGCGTCGAATATCCTGCAAGAGCTGCTGACGCTCAAGTCGGATGATATCATCGGCCGCGCGAAGACCTATGAATCCATCGTTAAGGGTGACAATATTCCGCGCGCAGGCATCCCCGAATCCTTCAACGTGCTCGTGCACGAATTGAGGGGTCTGGGTCTGGACCTGAAGTTCGATTGATCGCCGGCGCGGCTTGGGTGATACCCGCGGCCCGGCGACCGGGGCGCGGCTGCAAACAAAAGGCTCCGCTAACTGATGAATAAATACGCAAAGCCATTCCGGGAGACCGGGATGGCTTTTTTTGTAATTTGCCGCCATGTTGATACTCGGGATCTCCGCCTTTTTCCATGATTCGGCCGCCGCCATCCTGCTCGACGGGAAGCTGGTGGCCGCGGCGCAGGAGGAGCGGTTCACGCGGGTCCGGCATGAGGCGGGGTTTCCCTCGGGCGCCGTCCGCTATTGCCTGGAAGCCGCGGGAGCAACCGTCGACGAGCTGGATGCCGTAGTCTTCTATGACAAACCCCTCCTCAAACTGGAACGGATCCTGGAATCTTACCACGCGGAGGCGCCCCGGGGCTGGGGCTCTTTCCTGCATCGGATGCCGGTTTGGATGAAGCAAAAGATGCTGCTCAAAAAGCTGATCCGCGACGAACTGGAGGCGATGGGTCCCTATGACCGGCGAAAGTTGAAACTGTTGTTCACCGAGCACCACCTGAGCCACGCGGCCAGCGCATTTTTCCTGTCTCCCTTTGAAGAAGCCGCGATCCTGACCATCGACGGGGTCGGCGAATGGGCCACGACGTCGATCGGGACGGGCAAGGGCAGAGAGATCCGCTTCCTGCAGGAGGTCCGGTATCCGCATTCCCTCGGGTTACTGTATTCCGCGTTCACCTGGTACTGCGGCTTCAAGGTCAATTCAGGCGAGTACAAGCTGATGGGCCTCGCGCCGTACGGCAACGAAGCCGCGGCGGCGGTCTTCAGGGAAACCATCACGGAGAAGCTTGTCCGCGTATACGACGACGGTAGCTTTTTTCTTCACCAGGAGTATTTCGATTATCTAGCCGGCCAAAGGATGACCCGCGACCGCGCATGGGAGCGGCTGTTCGGCATCCCGCGGCGGCAGCCCGAGGGCCCGCTGGACCAGGTCTATTGCGACCTGGCGCTGGCGATCCAGCAGGTGACCGAAGAGATCGTCGGGCGGCTGGCCGCGACCGCGAAGCGGTTGACGGGCGCCGACAGGCTCGTCCTGGCAGGGGGCGTGGCCCTGAACTGCGTCGCCAACGGGAAACTGGCCGCGTCGCGTTTGTTCCGGGAGATCTTTATCCAGCCGGCGGCGGGGGACGCGGGCGGCGCCGCAGGCGCCGCTGCCGCTGCCTATCATATCTATTTTGGCAGGGAGCGCACGGTCGTTCCCGGTGAGGACGGGATGAACCATGCATGGCTTGGGCCGGCATTTTCGGAAGAGCGGATCCAAAAAGTGATCGGCAGGGACGGGCTTCAGGTCATCCGGTGCGGATCCGATGAGGAACTGGCGACTGTCGTGGCGGAGGCGTTGCGGGAACGGAGCATCGTCGGCTGGTTCCAGGGGCGGATGGAGTTCGG
>DATNBP010000132.1:0-14033 GCA_035572015.1 Puia sp.
ATCCAGCGCAGTATCGGCGGAGACATTGTCATGGCATTCGACGAGTGTCCGCCCTATCCGAGCGACCGGGCCTACGCCGAAAAGTCGATGCGGCTGACGCACCGGTGGCTGGACCGCAGTCTGGACCAGTTCAATGGAACGGAGGACCGCTATGGGTATACGCAGAACTTGTTCCCCATCGTGCAGGGTGGCGTCTATCCCGATCTGCGGCGGGACAGTTGCGCGTATGTCGCCGAAAAGGACGCTCCGGGCAATGCGATCGGCGGTCTGAGCGTGGGCGAGCCCGAGGAGGAAATGTACGATATCTGCGCCGCTTGCTGCGAAGTCCTTCCGGTGTCGCGGCCGCGGTACCTGATGGGGGTAGGCACGCCCTGGAATCTCCTGGAGTGCATCGACCGGGGCGTGGATATGTTCGATTGCGTACTGCCCACCCGGAACGGACGGAACGCCATGCTGTTTACGTCGAAGGGGGTGATCAATATCGACAATAAGAAATGGGAAACGGATCTTTCGCCGATCGACGAGGGTATCGACTGCAAACCCAGCCGGCATTATAGTAAGGCCTACCTGCGACACCTGATCAAATCAAAGGAGATCCTGGGATTGACGATCGCGAGCGTCCAGAACCTCGCCTTTTACCTGCACCTCGTACAGCAAGCGCGGCTGCATATCCTGGCGGGCGATTTTCCGGCCTGGAAACGCGAGCAGGCCGCGCTCCTGAAAACAAGGTTGTAAGAAAAATGTGAAATCTTTCGCGGGACGGCGGCGGCCGGATCTCGGGGAAAAAGGGGGAAAAGAGCTACTTTTGCGCCGGAATTGCCGACGATGTTCAAATTGCTCGACACTTACATATTAAAGAAATTTCTCGGGACCTTTATTTTCACGATGCTCCTGATCACGGTGATCGCGGTAGTCATCGATACGAGCGAGAAGGCGGATGATTTTGTACGCTCGGGGCTCAGTTTCTGGCAGCTCGTCACGCACTATTTCATCGGGTTCATCCCGTTCATCATGTCCATGATCTTTCCCCTCATGGTCTTTATCGCGGTCATCTATTTCAGCTCGAAAATGGCGGGGCGGTCGGAGTTCATCGCCATCCTTGCGGGAGGCGTTCGCTATAACAGGATGCTCAGACCTTACCTGATCGGAGGGGTATTCCTGGCCGTGATCTTCTGGCTCGCGAGCCAGTATTGGGTGCCGAGGGCCAACGAGATCAGGACGGATTTCCAGGCGGTGTATGTGGACCGCAACAGCTCCTATGTCGCAGACCCCTATAAGAACAACAACTACTATCTCCGGGTGGACCCGCATACATTTGTCGACTTCAGGTACTATGACACCTCGCGGAAGACGGCGAGCAGCTTCTTTCTGCAAAAAATAAAGGGCAATACCGTCTATTATACGGTGAAGGCGGACGAGATCAACTGGGACGCGGCCAAAAAGGACTGGAAGCTGACCACGGTAGTGGAGCGGACGATCAACGGCGCCGTGGAAACCCTGAAGCGGCTGGACACGCTGCATATCAACCTCAATGTACAACCGAAAGAATTGCGGCGGGACGATTATCTCAAGGACAAACTGACCACGCCGGAGCTGCACCAGTTCATTCATATGGAAGAGGTCCGCGGTTCGGAAGGGCTCAATACGTTCAAGGTGGAACTCTATCACCGGGACGCGACCCCGTTCTCCGTCATCATCATGGCAATGATCGGGGCGATCATCGCATCGAGGAAGATCCGCGGCGGCAGCGGATTACACCTGGCAGTGGGTATCGTAATGGCCTCCATCTTCGTCGTCATGGACAAATTTTCCGTGACGTTTTCCACGAAAGGCAATCTTCCGCCCATCCTGGCCGCCTGGTTGCCGAATATCATTTTTACCGGCGTGGCGTGGGTGTTTTATGTGAAGACACCCAAATAATATAGAATTCATTTGCTCTGCACGCGATCGTGAACTAATTTAGGGGACTGAAAAACAAGAGAACATGGCAACTACAAAGGAAAGGTTCAAGAAAAAGGCCGACGAAGTGGCAGCCGAGATCAAGGATTTGCTGAAAGACCACGGGAACGACAAGATTGGCGAAGTGACGTTGTCGCAGATATACCAGGGCATGCGCGGCATCACGGGGCTTGTGTCCGAAACTTCCCTGCTGGATGCGCAGGAAGGGATCCGCTTCCGCGGGTATTCGATCCCCGAACTGCAGCAGCGCCTGCCAAAGGCGAATCTAACGTCCGGATCTCGCGGCACCGAGCCTTTGCCGGAGGGCCTGTTTCATCTCATGCTCCTTGGCGAGTTGCCGACGGATGACGATGTACACGATATAACGGCCAACTGGCAGCGGCGGAGCCATGTGCCCAACCACGTATTTGCCGCGATCGAAGCTCTCCCGAAGGACTCGCACCCGATGACGCAGTTCGTGGTCGCGATCATGGCCCTGCAGACCGAAAGCAAATTCGCCGCGAGATACGCCAGGGGCCTGAATAAAAAAGACTACTGGGACGCGGTGTTTGACGATTCGATGGACCTCATCGCGAGGCTGCCCCGCGTAGCGGCCTATATCTACCGGAGAAAATACAAGAATGGGGAACATATCCATCCCGACGGTCTATTGGACTGGGCCGGCAATTTTGCGCACATGCTGGGATACGAGGACGAGACCTTCCGCGAACTGATGCGGCTATACATGACGATCCATGCGGATCATGAGGGCGGCAACGTGAGCGCCCATACGACGCACCTCGTGGGTTCGGCGTTGAGCGATCCCTACCTGAGCCTGGCTGCCGGTATGAACGGCCTGGCGGGCCCCTTGCATGGGCTGGCCAACCAGGAGGTGATCAAATGGATCCTCGAGATGCGAAAGGAATTGGGTGTTGAGTTGCCCGATGCCGGGCAGATCACGGCATATGTAGAGAAGACGTTGAATGAAGGCAAGGTGGTCCCGGGCTATGGACATGCCGTATTGAGAAAGACCGATCCGCGTTTCTCGGCGCAAATGGAATTCGGAAAGAAACACCTGCCCGACGACCCCCTCGTACGAACGGTCTGGAACATCTATGAGACCGTGCCGCCCATCCTTCAATCGCTGGGCAAGATCAAGAATCCCTGGCCCAACGTGGACGCCCATAGCGGCGCGCTGCTGGTGCATTACGGGCTGGTCGAATACGAATTCTATACGGTGCTGTTCGGCGTCAGCCGCGCGCTGGGTGTGCTCGCAAGCCTCTGCTGGGACAGGGCACTGGGATTCCCCCTGGAAAGGCCGAAGTCGGTGACGACCGAACTGGTCAAAGAATGGCTGGACGGAAAGGGCGAGATCTGGGGGGACTAGGCGAATATGCCTGGATTGATAACGGGCATATCTTGTCCGGAAACGGACGGCTGGTGGGGAGGACAGCTTTTTAAGTGTCTGATGGCTAGACTATTGATTGTTTGGCACCGTTCTCGCAGCGGACAGGCAAAACTGCTACACGATGTTCAGGAATTTTCTTGCGGTTACCTTACGTTCGCTTAGAAGAAATACAGCGTTCAGTTTATTGAATTTGACCGGCCTCGCCATAGGTATCGCCTGTGCGGGACTGATATTCCTTTGGGTAGCCGACGAGCTGCAATGGGACTCTAAGGAGGTCAACAGGGACAGGATCTACCTGGTGAAGGTCAATGTTGAACAGGATGCGGGAACCTGGACGCACAGCTCCACGCCCGGACCGCTTGCCCGGGTGCTCGCGGCAATGCCTGGTATCGCATCGACCTGTCGAACCATGGACGGACCCGCGCCGGCCTTCCGGATCGGCGACCATGCGGTTGAGGCTGCGGGTATCTACGCGGATTCGTCGCTGTTCGATATCTTCACGCTCCCGTTCGTGCAAGGGAAGCCGCAATATGCGTTCACCCAATTGTATTCGCTGGTCATCACGGAATCGGCAGCGAAAAAATTCTTCGGTCCGCGCGCAGAAAAGGATGTGATCGGGCGACGCGTGCGAATGGATGACAAGCAGGATTATGTAATAAGCGGTGTTGTGAAAGACCAGCCGCGCAATTCCTCCCTGCAATTCGAATGGGTGGCGCCCATGCAGGTCGTTCTCAATTCAACCGATCACTGGAACAAGTGGGACAATTTCGGGATGACGACCTACGTTGAGATGAAACCGGGGGTTTCGGCGGACGGGTTCAACCGGCGGTTCCTCGAGCCGAAATATGATTTCACCACACAGAAAGTGGAGAAGGACAGATCGTCCGTCCACCTGTTCTTGTTTGGCATGAAGGACTGGCGGCTGTATGATCAGTTCGAAAATGGCAAAGCGACAGGTGGCGGGCGGATAACATATGTTCGGCTGTTCTCCACGATCGCATGGATCGTCCTTATTATCGCCTGCATCAACTTCATGAACCTCGCTACGGCGCGCAGCGAGAAACGGTCAAAGGAGGTCGGCGTGCGCAAGGTGCTCGGTGCGGGTAAACCGGAACTGGTCAGACAATTTCTTGGAGAGGCCCTGATCATGGCTGCCCTCGCGACGCTCGGCGCGATGATGATCCTGGAGCTGGCCTTGCCGGCCTTCAACGCGCTGGTAGGCAAGGAACTTTTTCTGGACTTCGGAAACCCGCTCCAGGTGGGCGCATTGCTTGGGCTGATGGTTGTCTGCGGTCTGATCGCGGGAAGCTATCCGTCACTGTACCTGTCTTCCTTTAATCCGGTCTTCGTGCTGAAGGGGATAAGGCTAAAGACGGGCGGCGCCGCTTTTATACGCAAGGTGCTGGTCGTGCTGCAATTCACCGTTTCCATCATCCTGATCGTGGCGACGATCGTCATCTATCAGCAAATCCGGCACGTAAAGGACAGGAACCTTGGATTTAACAGGAACAACCTCGTCCAGCTCCCTTTGCATGGAAACATGGCGGAGCATTTCGCGAGCGTCCGCCAGGACCTGGTCAATACGGGTGTCGTGGAGAATGCCGCACTGGCGGACCATCCGGCATTGGAAGGCGGCAACAATACGGGGGGCATCAGCTGGCCGGGAAAATCGCCCGACAGCAAGGTGACCGTGTCGCTACGGCTGGTCAGCCCGGAATATATCGGCACGATGGGTATGCATATCCGGGAAGGACGGGATTTCACAGCTGCGGACAAGGCGGGTCTCCAGCGCATTGCCATCGCGAGGCCGGAAGATCGCCCCGGGCTATTGCCACTTTTCCATGTGGTGATCACCGCCTCGATGGAGCGGCTGATGGGCGAGGGCAGCGCGATCGGCAAGGAATTGCATTATGACAGCAATTTTGGATTGCAGCGAATGATCGTAGAAGGAGTCGTGGATGATTATAGGTACGGGGATATGTACGGGCAGGCGGATCCTGTGATCTTCTACTGCACCGCAGATTTTATGTCGCTGGTCTATTTGCGGCTGAACCCCGCCGTGGCACCGCAGCAGGCGCTGGCACAGGTAGCGGCCGTGCTAAAGCGGGATAATCCGGGATACCCCTTTACCTATGCGTTTGTGGACGAGCAGTTCAACAATCTGTTCCTGAGTGAAATGCTGATCTCCCGGTTGTCGCGGGTTTTTGCCACACTGGCCATCCTGATCAGTTGTCTCGGGCTGTTCGGACTGGCGGCATATACCGCGGAACGCCGCATAAAGGAGATCGGTATTCGCAAGACGCTGGGCGCATCCACGATGCGGATCACCCGGTTGCTTACGAATGATTTTTTGCGGCTCGTACTGCTGTCCTGCCTGCTCGCATTTCCCGTGGCGGGCTGGATCATGCACAACTGGCTGCAGGGCTATGCCTACCGGATCGGCATCCATTGGTGGGTGTTCGTTGTCGCCGGCATGGTATCGGTGTTGATCGCCGTCATCACTGTGGGATCGCAGGCGATGCGGGCGGCCGTAGCGAAACCCGTCGACAGTTTAAGGAGTGAATGAGGTTACCTGCACAGCTACAGCGCCTGCAGGATGTCCTGCAAAATATCATCCCGGTGCTCGAGGCCGACGGAAATCCGGATCAGGCCCGGCGTGATGCCGGTGACGGCGCGTTCTTCCGGGCTTAGTTTCGCGTGTGTAGTGCTGGCCGGATGCGAGGCGATGCTCCGGGTGTCGCCGAGGTTGGCGGTCAGCGTGAGCATTTTCAAATTATCGAGGAATTTACGGCCGGCTTCAAGGCCGCCCCTGAGGTCGAAGCAGACGATACCACCGCCGTTGCGCATTTGCCGGCGGGCGATCTCGTATTGCGGATGGCTCGGGAGCATCGGGTATTTCAGCGAAGAGATCGCGGGATGGCGCTCGAGAGATTGGGCGAGAAACAGGGCATTGGACGAGTGCCGCTCCATGCGGACGTCGAGGGTCTCGAGGCTCCGGCTGAGGACCCACGCATTGAAGGGGGAAAGGGCCGGTCCCGTGGCGCGGCAAAAGAGATAGATCTCTTTGATAAGGTCCTTTCTGCCGACAGCGGCGCCGCCGACGACGCGTCCCTGGCCGTCGAGCCATTTGGTGGCGGAATGGATGACGAGATCGGCGCCATGCTCGATCGGCGTTTGACCGATCGGTGTGGCGAAACAGTTGTCGACGTTGAGGATAAGGTTGTATTTCCGGGCAAGCGTCGCGGCGGCTTTAATGTCGATGATGTCCAGCCCGGGGTTGGTGGGTGTTTCCAGGTAGATCATCCGGGTGTTGGGCCGGACGGCGGCCTCCCAACCGGCCTGGTCGGCTGCATCGACATAACTGTAGTCGATGCCGTATTTGGGTAAGTATTTTGTGATCACCGTGTGGGTGCTTCCAAAGATGGATTTGCAGGACAGAAGATGGTCGCCTTTTTTCAGCAAACTCAGAAAGGAGGCCACGATCGCACTCATACCGGAGGCCGTGGCGAATCCGGCTTCCGCGCCTTCGAGCGCGCAAAGCCGGTCGGTGAATTCCTGGACGTTAGGGTTGCTGAAGCGGCTATAGATAAAGGCTTCTTTTTCGTCGGCAAAGACAGCGCGCATTTCCTCCGCGTCATCGTAGCAGAAACTGCTGGTCAGGTAAAGCGGCGAAGAATGTTCCTTTTCGGGTGTACGGGCGGCACGGATACGGATGGCCTGTGTAATGCGATGTGAAGACATGTTGCGTGGATTATGATGTTAGTTGTTGATCCGGACCTCCCAGGTGATCCGGCAATGGGCTTCGCGAAGCGTAGCGGCCACGGAGCAATATTTTTCCATGGAGAGTTCGCAGGCCTTTTTTGCCTTGGCTTCGTCGATCTGACCTTTGAGTTCGAAAACGATGTGGACCTTTTCCCAGAGCGTCACGTCCTTCCCTTTTTCTCGGTCGGCGTCGATGATCATCCGGAACCCCTGTACCGTCTGGCGTTGTTTCTTGAGGATCGATACGATATCGATCCCGCTGCAGCCGCCCAGTCCCATGAGCAGCATTTGCATAGGGCGGATGCCGAAATCCTGGCCGCCGGTCTCGGGGCTGCTGTCCATCCTGGCCGTATGGCCATAGGCGTCCCTGGCTTCGAAACCAAAATCCCCTTCCACCCTGCTTAGTTCGATCCGGACCATAATCAAATATTTTTGCAAATTTACGCCTCCTAAGCAGTTATTTTGCACCCGGAACAGAAGAATTGGTCCATGAATTATTTCGATTACGAGCATCCGTTTGAATTGGAAGGCGGCGCGGTCCTGCCCCGTATCCGGATCGCCTATCATGTCTATGGCCGGTTGAACGCCGATGCAAGCAACGCGGTATGGGTCTGTCATGCGCTGACGGCCAATTCCGATGTGGCGCAATGGTGGCCGGGAGTGGTGGGGGAAAAAGGGGTCATCCGGCCGGACGACTACTACATCGTATGTGCCAATATCCTGGGTTCCTGCTATGGCAGTTCGGGGCCTCTCAGCACCGATCCGCAAACCGGGGAACCCTGGTACGGCCGTTTCCCCGCCGTCACGATCCGCGATATGGTCAGGGCGCATATCCTGTTGAGAAAGCATCTCGGGATCGCGAGGATCCATCTTTTGATGGGCGGGAGCATGGGCGGATACCAGGCGCTGGAATGGGCGGTGATGGAAAAGGAGGTGATCGGGCGGCTGTTCCTCATCGCAACCTCGCCAGCGGAAAGCGCCTGGGGGATTGCTATCCATACCGCGCAACGGTTGGCGATCGAGGCGGATCCGAGCTGGAATTCGCCGGCGCCGGAAGCCGGCCGGAAGGGGCTGAAGGCCGCCCGGGCGATCGGCATCCTGACCTATCGCAATTACGGCATCATGGTCAGGCGGCAGACCGACCCCGACCGCGAAAAACTGGATCATTACCGGGCTTCCTCCTATATCGAGTACCAGGGCGATAAGCTGATCAACCGCTTCCACGCCTACTCCTATTGGTTGCTGACAAAGGCGATGGACAGCCATCAACTGGCCAGGGGACGGGGCGGAAAGCTGGAACGCGTACTGGAAGAGATCGGCCAGCGGACCCTGCTCGTCGGGGTCACCAGCGACATTTTGTGCCCGGTGGACGAGCAACTGTTCATGGCTGCGCATCTGCCGGACGCGGAAATGATCGAGATCGATTCCGCCTTTGGCCATGACGGCTTCATGGTGGAGGGCGAAAAAATAGCCACTCTCTTGGGGGAGTGGCTAAAAAGGTGAGGTCACCGACGGCGAGCCGGTAAAGGCACGGGGGATCGGGGGGCGGCCGCTTACCAGGTCAACGTTCCCTGGAAGTAATCCAGGACCTTTGTCGAAAGGAGATAGCTGTATTTGGCGGCGATCAAATTGAGTTCGGCATTGTTCCGGTTGCTGTTATAGATCACGAAGTCGAGGGAACCGATCGAACCGTTCTGTAGCTTAATCTGCGCTTCCCGGTAAGATTCTTCATAATTCTCCAACTGGCGGTAGGTGGCATTATAGGTTCGGAAATTTTGAACCATCAAAACGTAATTCGACTCGACCGCCTGTCGAAGGTTCGTATTGATCGTCTTTTGATTGAATATCGCCTGATCCCGGGCAACCTGGGCATTCCGGTATTGAACCCGGTAATTGAGGCGATTGAGGATCGGTATATTGAGCGTCACACCGATATTGGTGTACACATTATTTTTGAATTGGGTCCCGAAGGGGATCTTGTCGTTGCCGAAACTGTACTGTGGATCGTATACCGGCGTTTGGGTTCCGTTGACCAGCACGTAAGAACTACCGGGTGCATAGGTAGTGCCGAGCAAGGGGTTGGTTGCGGCCGCGGAAGAATAATTTGTGTTGACGCCGTAAAAGAGCGACAACGACGGGGACATGGCGCCCCTTGTCGCCAACACGCCTTTCCTGGCAGCTTCCACATGGAGTTCGGCCGCCTGGACGGAAGCGATGTTGTGCAACGCGTTTTGATACACCTGATCGACCGATGCATTGTAAACTACCGGTGTCGTATCGACATTGATCTTTGCCACATCCATATTGGGGGAATATGCAACGTTCATGTCCTGGGAGAGTTTCAGCTTGCTCGATTCCAATTGGTTCTTGGTATTGATGATGATGAGTTCGCTGCTGGCCACAAGCGCCTTTTGGTCTGTGAATTGGCTTGGCGGGATGGAACCGAGACTGTCCTGGATAGCCATAAGGGCGGAGCGGTGCCGGTTATCCGCGGCTTGTTTCTGGGCGAGGACAAGCTGTTCCTCGGAAGCCAGGATGGCCAGGTAGTCCTGGATAATCGTGATCGTCATCAGGTCTTTCTGATATTGCCAATCCTTTTTGTCCGCTTCATAACTGAGCGAGTATTGTTTCAAGGCGTTCACAAGACTGAAACCGTTGAAAAGCACAAGGTTGCCGTTTATTTGTCCATACCCCTGGTTGTAGTTCTGATTGACATACTGGTTCGTGTACGTATTGATGCTCTTTCCACCGTTATTGTAATACTGGGCCAGGCCGCTTATTGTCGGAAGCATGTTGCCGACTGCCTGTAGCCGGGTATTGCCGGCGGACCGGGCGACAAATTCCGCGTTCTTTACATTGGCGTTGTTCTTAAGTGCGCTGTCGATGCATTGCCGGATCGTATAGGTAACGGCGGGGCCGGAACTGATCTGGCTGATCAGGGAGTCGGCCTGTTCATTCTGTGCGGTAGCGGAATGGTACAGGAACAGCAGGAAGACCGGGGCTGTAGCTGACCATATTTTTCGAAATTGCATGTTCATTGAAATTTTGTGCTGCGATAGGTAGTAGCGATCAGGTCAATTCGATCCGTCCATCGAGCAAGTTAATGATGTGGGTCCCATAGGCGGCATTCTTCTCCGAGTGGGTGACCTGGATGATCGTCACCCCTTCGCTGTTGAGTTGTTTGAACAACTCCATGATCTCTTCTCCCTGTCTGGAATTAAGGTTCCCCGTCGGCTCGTCGGCGAGCAAAAGTTTTGGCTTGCCGATCAGCGCGCGTGCGATGCCGACGAGTTGTTGCTGGCCGCCCGACAGCTGGGTGGGGAACAGGTCTTTTTTCCCGACGATCTGGAACCGGTCGAGGATATCCGCAACCATGGCCTGGCGTTCGGAGGATTTGACGTTTTGATAGATGAGGGGGGTCTCGATATTCTCGTATACCGTAAGCTCGTCGATCAGGTGATAGGCCTGGAAGACGAAGCCGATATATTGTTTGTATAGCTGTGACCGCTGTCTCTCTTTCAGGCTATGGACCGGTTGGCCGAGAAAGTGGTACTCGCCCTCCGAAGAGTCGTCCAGCATCCCGATGATGTTGAGCAGGCTGGATTTCCCGGAGCCCGACGGGCCCATGATGGACACAAATTCACCTTCCCGGATGTGCAGATTGATGTCTTTGAGGATGAAGTTCGGTTTGCCGCCAACGTTGACCCATTTCGAGATTCGTTTCAGTTCTATCATAATTCTATATTAGCGTTTGTGCTGGCCCCTTCTTTCTTTCAATCACATGCCAGCATTTAATGTGTTGAAAGCCACCTAAATATATGGTAAATGCCCGGACCGTAGTCCGTTTTCGATACAAAAACTGTCCGGTTTTGATACAATCTGCCTTCGCCCGCCGCTCCGGGCAGGCGTGGCCGGCCGGCGCTCCGAACATGCACGATCGAAGGGCGCTCCGGGCAGGCGTGACCGACCCGCGCTCCGGGCGTCGCCGGCTATTCCGTCCGGAGGTTCCTGACAGGATTGGCAAGCAGGGCGCGCAGCGTGAGGAGACCGATGACGCCCAGTGCGATCCCTGTGATGGCGGCGACTGTCCCCAGGACGAGCCAACCGCTGACGGACACCCGGAAAGCGAAATTATCAAGCCACCGGCTGGCGAGCCACCAGCCCACGGGCAAGGCGACGGCGGAAGCGACGATTGCCAGCCGAATGAAATCCCCGCCGATCAGTTTCAGGATGCTGGCTTTGCCGGCGCCCAATACCTTCCGGATGCCGATCTCCCTGGTGCGCCTTTCGATCGTAAACAAAGTCAGTCCGATGAGGCCGAGTGTTGCAAGGGAGATCGCCAACGCGGTAAAAAAGGTGATGGCCTGGCCGAGAAGCCGGTCCTTTTCGGCGAGACGGCGGAAATTGTCGTCCATGAAGGTGATGTCGAGCGGGGTATCGGGGAGGAATTCCTTCCCTGCCCGGCGAAGCCAACTCAGGAAGTCCGCGGGATGGCCGCCCCTGAGATGGACGACGATCGAAGCGATGGAGCTGCCCCTGCCGTTCAGCGTCAATACAGCCGGCCCGATCTTCTGGTGCAGCGAAGCGTAGTTGAAGTCACGGACGACACCGATGACCCGCTGGCTCCCGTTGAGCAGGGCGCCGACGGGATGGAAAAGACCCAGCGCGGAGACAGCCGACTGGTTCAGGATGACGGCATTGGTGTCGGAGAGCAGGTCCTTGTTGAAATTCCGGCCCTCGGTGAGGTGGAGGCCCAGCGTCGCGATATAGCGGTCGTCGACCGGGAATTCCTGCACAAAGAGCGCCTGTTGCATTTCCGGGGTCTTGAACGACCCGGAGACAATGGAATTGCCGCCGGGCGTACGGGTGCAAAGACTGGAGGAGACCACCTGCGACTGCCGGTCGATCAGCTGGAGGAACGCCTCGGCGCGGCTACCCAGCGAACCGGCGTTGGCGATCACCAGGACGCCGTCGGAGCGAAAGCCCTTGTCCTTGTCCCGCATATATCTTAACTGGCTGTAGACCACGAGCGAGACGAACAGCAGGCCGATGGCGATGGCAAACTGGATCGTGACGAGCACCTGGCGAAGGATGGGGTTGTTCTTGCCGGACCCCGAAGTGGAGCGGACGATCAGGCCCGGGCGGAAGCCGGTCAGGTAGAGCGCGGGATAGATCCCCGCCAGCAGGCCGACGGCCAGCGAAAACCCGATCAGCCAGAGATAGTTCGCGGAAAGGAACGGGATGGGCCCGGTCAGGTCGGAACCTGTCAGATACGCATAACCGAAAAGGATCAACTGGATGAGCCCGCAGGCGAGGACCATGGCCAGGGCGCTGAAAAGAACGGACTCTTTCAGCATTTGGAAGATCAGGCGAAGGCGGGGTGCGCCAAACGTCTTTTTAAGCCCGATCTCCTTGGCGCGGACCGAGGCGCGCGCGGTAACGAGGTTGATGTAATTGATGATCGCCAGCGCGATCAGCAGCAGGCTGATGGCGCCGAGCAGCCGGACCTGCGTGAGGTTTCCGCCGGGGGTCAGTTCGAATTTAAGATCCGAATGGAAATAGATATCCTTCAGCGGCTGGACGACGAATGAAACAGCTTCGCCGCTTGCCTTCCACTGGCTATAGGTCTTTGTCGTCCCGCTAGCCGGGTAGATGACTTTTTCGCGAAGCCGTTCCAGCCAGGCGGCAAGGCCTGCGATCGACCCGCCCGGTTTCAATTTGACATAGTTATACAGGCTGCAGGACAGCCAAACCGCCGATCCGGCATCCGGATCCGGGTCGCGGTGCAGGAGGACCTGGGGTTCGAGATGCGATTTGGAAAAGGCTTCCGCCAGTACGGCGATCACCCGGGCCGGTGTCATTTCCTTGCCGATATAAATGGTTTTGCCGATGGCGTCCTGGTTGCCAAAGAATTTGCGGGCCTGGGTAGCGGAAAGGATGACTTCGCCGGGCGCCGGGCCGTTGCGCGGGACATAACCTTCGGATGCGGTATACCCGAAGACATGAAAAAAGGAACTGTCGATATAGTATGGGATAATCCCGGTAAAAGCGCGGTCGTTCAGACTGGTGCGGATGGGGCTGGACTGCTCCACCCTGATCGCCGTCGCATCTTCCACATCTTTACAGGAGGCGATGGCCAGGCTGCGAAGCATGGGCTGGCTGAACGCGAAGGGCCCCATCTGGAAAAAATCGGTGCCGATGCGGGCGATGCGGCCGCCGTCCCTGAAATTGCCGTCCGTGTGCAGCTCGCGTTGTGTGTAGACGAGCAGGACAAAGGATGCAGCGATGCCGATGGCCAACCCCCCCAGGTTGATGAGGGAAAAGCCAGGGTATTTACGCAATTGGCGGAAGGACGGGCGGAGCAGGTTCATGGCAGTAAAGCTAGTGATTTTAGATACGCGCGTTCATTCGGATCTCAGGCTCTTTACCGGTTTGGCCGAGGCGGCGCGAAGGGCCTGTACCCCGACCGTTCCCAGCGCGATCAGCAGGGCCAGCGCCCCGCCAAGCGCGAATACCCACCACTCCATCGCGATCCGGTAGGCAAAATCCTGGAGCCAGCTGTGCATGACGGACCAGCTGACCGGGATGGCGATCACGAGGGCAATGAGCACCAGGAAAAGGAATTCGCGCGAGAGTAACACGACCAGGCTCCTATCGGTCGCCCCGAGCACCTTGCGGATGCCGATCTCTTTGGTCCGCTGCAGCACATTATAGGCCGACAGACCGAGCAGGCCAAAACAGGCGATGAGGATCGCCAGGGAGGCAAACAGGCCGAAGGTCTCGCCGAAACGGGTATCCGCTTTGTATTGCCGGTCGAAGGATTCGTCCAGGAAAAAATAAGTAAAGGGATCGTTTGGAAAATAGCGATCCCAGGCCGATTTGACCGATGCGATCGTGGTACGGGGGTCCGCCGTCGACATCTTGA
>DATNBP010000133.1:0-5218 GCA_035572015.1 Puia sp.
CCCATGTCTGCAGCCCATGCCTCGCTTCCTGTCCCTGCCAGCGCCCAGCTTGCGGCGCCCATCCCCGCCTGTTCCGAACCGCCGCCCGCCTCACCCGATGAAGCCCCGCCTCCTCCGCCCGGCGAAACACCTCCCTCGCCCGCCACACCCGACGCTCCTCCGCCGCGCTCACCCGATCCCGCACTTCCAATTCCCGTGGTGTCTATGGCGGAGGCACTAACGCCACCCCCTCCACGCGCGCGGTTCATCAACGCATCCACATACTGCAGCCGCAGCTGATCATCTTCGGTCAGCGCTCGTTTGAAGGTCTCTCTTTCGTCCGGAGAAAGTTTGTTTTCGAGGTAGTCGGAAATGCGCGAAGC
This sequence comes from Puia sp., assembly GCA_035572015.1. Lineage (GTDB taxonomy): Bacteria > Bacteroidota > Bacteroidia > Chitinophagales > Chitinophagaceae > Puia. The sequence continues at coordinate 363 of DATNBP010000133.1, forward strand.
ATTTTCCTGGTGACGATCGCTCATATTTTTTGTTTTAAAATGGTCCTTCCATTGACCGCCGAAGCTTTAGCGATAGCGACCCTCGGTCGCCGAAGCTTTAGCGAAGGCGACCCTCGGTCGCCGAAGCTTTAGCGAAGGCGACCCGGCGTTGCCCCCGCGATTTCGCTTTTAGTACCAGGCTAAGTTAATTCAAAAAATGACGTATCTTCGGCCCCAAACCTGCTGCACCGGTGTTTAAGTCCTGATGCCTCTCGAATCGGCTTAAACAACCAAATATTTATAATCAAAACCTGTGTACATGAAAAAATCAGCAATTTTTGGTCTTGCTCTTGTGATCTTCTCCTTCTTCTCGGCTGCCAGCGTTCATGCCCAGGCTTTCGAAGCCGGTTCCAATGTGATCAGCGGCGGACTGGGTATCGGCAGCTCTCTGGCGAGCGGCTATACGTACGGCACCCAGAGTCCGGGTATCAGCCTGGGATACGAGCGGGGCATCTGGGAAGCGGGCCCCGGCGTGATCAGTCTGGGCGGCTATCTTGGCTTCAAAACATTCAAGTACGGTTATATCGACAACGGCGGTTTCGCCTACTCGTACAAGTGGAACTACACAATCATCGGAGCCCGCGGCGCCTACCATTTTACCGGCCTCGAGGTACCGAATCTCGACCTGTATGGCGGTATCATGATCGCCTATGACAACCTCAACTTCAGGTACACCGACAATTCGGGCAACTCGGTCAGCGGCATTACCGGCAACTACAACAGCGGCCTCGGCGTATCCATTTTCGCCGGCGCCCGGTACTATTTTGCCGGGAACCTGGCGGCCTTTGGCGAACTCGGCTACGGGGTCAGCATCCTGAACATCGGATTATCCTACAAATTCTAACCATCCCGATACGGCAGAGACTTGTCGGCGAAGCAGATGAACGCATCTGCTTCGCTTTTTATTTCATGGCGGCGACTATCGCCGGGACAAAACGGTCCGGAGCCAGCTTTTCCCCGGTTTCCCGCGCCAACCTGACGATCACCAGGTCGCTGGAGGGGATCACCCAGATATATTGCCCTTCATAGCCTTCGCAAGCCATGCAATCCACAGGGATATGCGGATACCGCTTCGACCGGTTCAACCACCATTGCGCTCCGTACCCTTCACCCGACCGCGTATAATTCACCCACCCCGCCGGCAGGATACGCCGTCCGCCCCAAACGCCGTCGCGGAGATACAACAATCCGAAACGCGCCCAGTCCCGCGCCGTCGCATAGCAATACGAAGAGCCCACGAAGGTCCCGCCTGCATCGGGCTCCAGCACCGCGCTATACATCCCGATCGGGTAGAACAATTCGGTATACGGGAATTGGTAATATCCCGGGTCGCCGACCGTGCGGCGGATGATCGCCGACAGGATATTCGTCGTCCCGCTCGAATAGTTGAAGACGGTCCCCGGCGGGTGCGCAAGACCCGAGGTCGTCGCATACTGACCCATATCCTTCTCCCTGTACAGCATCCGGGTCGCATCGCTGGGCGCGGCATAGAACTCCCACCACCGGAGCCCGCTGTTCATCCGCAATAAATTATCGATCGTGATCTTGCCCCGGCCGTCGTTCCGCCAGCCGTCCACGGGCGCCGCCTGCGCGACGTTCAACCGGCCTTGCCGGACAAGGATGCCGACGAGGGCGTTGATGACGCTCTTGGTCATAGACCAGCCCGTCAGCCGGCTGCGGCGGGTGAAACCTTCGGCATAGCGTTCGGCCACGACCTGCCCGTGGTGCAACACGATGACGGCCCTCGTCCCGGTGGCCGCGGCCCCTCCTTCCCCAAACGCAAGCCCCACGGCCGATCCCAACGCCCCGGCGTCGGCTGCCGGATCCCGCCGGCCGTCCGGCCAATCCACCGTGTCGGGGTTGATCGTGGGCGGCGTCGCCCGGTCGATGTGCTGATCCCGCACTTCCTCCTCGGTTGCCCCGCTGATCAGCGTAGCGCCCAGCCCGTGGCGAAAGATCGCCTTTCGCAGCGCCATCCCCCATACTTTTCCGGTCACGGAACTATCGGCCCGGTCCACGGCGTAGGTTCCCAGGCTGAGCGGAAATCCCGAAAGATCGTTCTTGATGACATCTTCGGGCGTCCGCCCGGCGACAAAGACGCCGGAGCAAAGGACCTTGGCGCCATAACCGCTGATGATCGGAAGGCTTTCCCGGATGAGGACGACAAGCCCCAACGCGATGACCACCAACAGGAACTTGAGGATGAGAAAGATCCTGCCCCGCATAATTTTTGGCGGAAATTTACGGCTTTTTTGCCTCCCTTACCGCAGGACGTCGGCTATGAACTCCGGCGCCGCCCGCTTCATCGTCGCCTGCTCATAACAGTACGCCATTCCAAGCAGTTGCGGCTCCGACCAGGGTCCCGCGACGAAGGACAGACCCACGGGCAGGCCGTGTACCGTTCCCATCGGTACGGTGATATGCGGATAACCGGCCATCGCCGCCGGCGAGGAGAAGGAGAAACCCGTGTCATAGTCGCCGTCGATAAGGTCGATGCAGCAAGCCACCCCGTTGGTGGGAGAACAGATCGCATCCAACCGGTGCTCGCGAAGCACCTGGTCGACCTTTTCGCGGGCGCTGGTGCTTTTGCGCAATGCGGCCTTATAGGCGCTGCTGTCGAGGCCTCCCATGGCCTGGCTGCTCTCCAGTGTTTCCTGTTGGAAATAAGGCATGGCTTCGGCCGCATGCTGCTTGTTGAAAGCGATCACATCGGCCAGGTTCTTCGGCAACGCGGTGCCGGGTCGGGCGGCATTCGCGGCAGCGAGATATTTGTTCAACCCGTCCTTGAACTCGTATTGCAGCACCACGAACTCATCCTTTCCCAGCGGGTTGATCTCCTTCATCAACTCGACTTCCACGACCTCCGCACCCTGTCCTTTCAGCGCGGCTATCGCGTCGTTGTACAATGCGACCACGCCCTCATGTCCTTTGAGATAGGATTTTTCGATCCCGATGCGCTTTCCTTTCAGTGCCCGCAGGTCCAGGAATTTCACATAGTCCGTGCTGCCGTGGCCCGCGCTCTTTTTAGAAGCCGGGTCTTTGTCATCCACGCCCGTCAGCGCGCCGAGCAGGATGGCGGCATCCTTCACGGTCCGTGCCATAGGCCCGGCGGTATCCTGTGTGGCGGAGATCGGGATGATGCCGGAGCGCGACAGGAGTCCGACCGTCGGTTTGATGCCGACCAACCCGTTCACTGAGGAAGGCGACACGACCGACCCGTCCGTCTCCGTTCCGATCGCCACAGTACAGAGATTGGCGGAGGCGGCTGATCCCGAACCCGCGCTCGAGCCCGAAGGGTTCCGGTCCAGGATATACGGGCACCGGGTCTGGCGGCCCCGGCTGCTCCAGCCGCTCGTACTTCGCGTCGACCGGAAATTGGCCCACTCGCTCAGATTGGTCTTGCCCAGAACGATCGCGCCGGCGTTCCGCAGCTGGGTAATGATAAACGCATCCTGCGCCGCATGATTTCCCACAAGGGCCAGCGAACCCGCCGTCGTCATCATCTTGTCGCCGGTGTCGATATTGTCCTTCACCAGCACCGGTATCCCGTGCATCGGTCCGCGAATTTTGCCGTCCTTTCGCTCCTTGTCCAGTTGATCTGCGATCGCAAGCGCGTCGGGGTTGACTTCGATGACGGCATGCAGTCCCGGCCCGGCCTGATCGATCTGCTTGATCCGGTTCAGGTATTGTTCGACGATACTGCGCGCCGTGTAGACGCCCTGTTGCATTTTCTGCTGAAGGCCGTCGATCGTCGCCTCGTTCAGGCCAAATGTCCCGGGCGATGACGCCCCGGAACTTGCAGCAGCCGAATCTGAGGCCGCGCCGCCGGCATTGGCAGCGTTCCCCGTCTTATCGGTGGAGGAATGACAACCGGCGACGGCAAGCGCCGTGAGGGACAACCCGGTGAGGGAAGAATGACGAAGGAATTTTCTCCTGTTCATAAGCAATAGTTGAGTTTAGGCATCCGAATATACCGAAATTCGGTTACCTGCCGGCGGATTCCTTGCTGATCCGATCGTACAAATACAACCAGGCGTTGGCCTTCCCGTCCTTGTCGAAGATCTGTTCCCACGTGTTTAACGGCTCCCAGATACAGGTGCCCTTTCCCTTTCCGCCCGGGATCGAGTTGACGATATCGTTCACTTCCTGCTTCCGTTGGGTGTATTCCACCACGATGATGTCCTTCCCGTATTGCTTCGCGAGATCGTCCACATTGTATTTCAGGTCGGCCAGGGTGCCGTGCCAGCGCGGGTAATACGACAGCCCGATGACGTCGAAAGGCACTTGCCGTTCGAGCATATTGTCGAGAAAAAAATGTGATTCGTCGTTCTGCCCGCCGAGCGCGATATGCAACATGATCGGGCAACGGGGATCCACCGCCTTTACGCCGCGGATGCCCGCATAGACCAGGCTGGCCAGGCTGTCCGGATGCCGGATGCTGCCTTCCGGCCAGATCATCCCGTGATTGATCTCGTTGCCCACCTGAACCATGTCCGGCAGGGTCCCCTGCCAGCGAAGGGAGTCCATCACTTTTTTTGTGAAATCGTATACCGATTGCTCGAGCTCCGGAAAGGTCTCCCCCCGCCAGGCCGCGGGTTTGTATTGCTTTCCCGGATCGGCCCAATAGTCGCTGTAGTGAAAATCAAGCAAAAGCTTCATCCCCGCCGCCTTCACGCGCATGGCCATCGCCATCGTGTGCGCCAGGTCGCAGAAGCCCTTCCCCGGCGAGTATCCGCTATCCCGCGCGGGATCGTTGAAGATCCGCAACCGGATATAATTGAATCCGTGGTCCTTCAATATCCCGATCGCATCCCGCT
>DATNBP010000134.1:0-27555 GCA_035572015.1 Puia sp.
CAGAGCTTCCAAGCGCGGAGAGTTCTATATGCTACTGAAAAACGCAACCTCTTATCCGTACCCTGAAAACTAATAACTTTGTAACTCAAATCAGGAAACACTAGCTAAGCTCCAGTCCACTTTCTTTTGAAGACATACACTGGCTATTTTCTGGACCCGCCCACTCACCATATCACATGCGCTATAAGGATCAGGAATCGCGGCAGGTCGCCGATCTCGTTTTCGCCAAAGGTCGAAAAAAGACATTCTCCATGATGTCCCGGCATCCTCCGCGCCCCTGGTTTGTCGACAGGTCGTCACATAAAGGCGCTGCCAGTAGCGCCATAGATATTCTCGAAGCCGTCTCATTGCCCCGTTCGATTGCCTCCACCAGACGGGCGTTGCTGTATACCCCATCGGATCGCACGACCCGAAAGTATAAAAATATTTGTGCCCTGCATTCAACCGTGCGCCATCACACCACAACATCCATGCTTCTATTTTTCCCTCGTCCCCTCCGCCGTTTGCCCTCCCCTCTGATGCACGATCAATTTGCCGACTTCGCCTGAAGGACCGGCGATGAACTGCAAAGTCGCCCCCCAGTATTGGAAATAGAACGTCGTGTTCGTGAGCGCCATCAAGGTAAAAGCGGGCTGATTCGTTCCTTGCAACGTCAGCCCGCCTCCATTCCGCAGGGCGATGACGACGGAATAATGCTCTGCAAGCCGGTAAGTCCCTGCATACTTCGCCAGAATTTCGGCCGGTACGGTAATACCGGCGGGGCTGTTCACGGGCCGGTTATACAACACCGCCCGTATCGCATCGATAGGCAGCCGGGGTTCCGAAATAAATTTATTTCGCAGTACAATGACGGTCTTGTCATTATCCAAATGTCTTTCGATATAGGCCATATATCCCGGCCAGCCGCCGCTATGGTAAGCGATCCTGCCATAGGGCGGGAAAGTCCTTATAAACCAGCCGAAACCATAGTCACTCACTCCGCTGTCGACACTCCCGGAAGTGAACATAGCCGTTAAACTGGAATCTCCGATCAGTGGATTGTGATAAAGTGCCAGGTCCCATATCAGCAGGTCACCCGTCGTGGAGTTCACCCCGTCTTCGCCCACGATGCCGTCCTCCCACAGCCCTTTCCTGAACTGTTGGCTCGAATCCGGCAGGACATATCTTTTGACACTATCGTCAAAAACGTAACCCAGGGCATAATTGGCTACCAGGCGGGGGTGATACCGCCGCGTGTAGACGATCGTTCTCTGCATCCCCAGCGGCTGAAAGACCTTTTCCTCCATGAATTGCCGGAAGGGTAAGCCGGACACCTTCTCTATAACCATTGCCAGCAGCGCATATCCGGTGTTGCTGTATTCATAGCGGACGCCTGGTTGAAATAACACCGGTGGCTTGTATTTTATCAGCATCGCCATCATGTCTTTGTTGGAAGCGATCGTTGATTTATCCCAATAGCGGCTCATCAGGCCAAAATAATCCGGCACTCCCGAAGTATGTGTCAACAGCTGCCTGATCGTTATATCCGCATAAGGAAATTGGGGCAGATAGCGGCGTACATCATCGTCCAGCTTCAGCTTGCCCTGAACTTTGAGCAGCACGACACCGAAGGCCGTGAACTGTTTGGTAACCGAGCCAAGCAGGAACATGGTCGAATCATTCAATACTTGCCCCGATGTCTCGTTCGCCAGCCCGAAGCTGCGCCTGTAGATCGGTCGGCCGTAATCGGCGATAAGGATGTTCCCGCTGAAATTTCCGGTACTATACCAGGCACCAAAAATACTGTCCAGTTGTCGATACCGGCTATCCTGTGCAAAAGATGGGTGCAGAACGAAACATAGTAGGGGGACAAGAACGGCTTGCAACCCGCGTATTTTAGTGATCATTGATTTCTTGTTTAGTGAAAAAATAGCCATGCCCTACGACTTTTACGGGCCCATAGTAATAGCCCTGGCGGTCGGAACCGATATATTTCGATCTGAACCGGAGGAACAAGGACTCCGGCATCTGCCGGTCGTTGATGATGAACCGGTCATTGTCCAGAGCGAACCATACAATATCCTCGCGACCCGGAACGATCATTTCTTTGACAATTTCCCGGATGATCGAACGCACGATGTTCTTACGATCACCCGAATTCTTCATGGGGTCTGTGGCAGGAACCTGGCGGCCGGCTGGAGGGGTTATCGAGTGCCTGGCGAGGGACGTGATGTGCATCCCGGTAAAGGACGTGGTATCTGTGCCGGGAATGGCCGTGGTAGGCCTCCCCGGGAGCGACTTAACTCCGTCTCCGCTCACCAGGAACGCATCCGAATGCGGGTAAGCTCTTAACGTGTCTCCGCCGCCAATGACCCGTCTGGCCCGATCGCTGATCACCTCTACCGCCCCCGTTGCCATTTCAACAATGGTGCTGTCCTCGGTTTCCCGCACGGCAAACGAGGTGCCCAATACATTAATGGTAAGATCACTAACGTGGACAACAAACGGTTTCGACGGATCGGGTGCGACCGTAAAGAATGCCTGTCCTTTCAGATTGACGGTCCGGTCGATTGTTTGCCGTCCGAAAGAATAGGTTATAGTAGTTTTGGGCCCGAGTTTGACAACTGACCCGTCCGGCAGGGTATCCGGTCCCGGTCTGGAATAGGTGACGACGGCAAGACGCACAGTACTACCCGGCTCCTTTTTTATTAGCACATACAACACCGTAGCCAGGCATAAAAAGCCCGTCAGAACAGCAGCGATCTTCCACCCGGACCCCAAACGATAGGAGGCGCCCGCTCCCCTCCCTCGCCGCTCATGCATCGTACCCGTAAGCCGTCCATGTTCCACCCTTTGCCGAAACCGGTCATAAGCTTCCTGCCAGTCCGGTGCCGCAGGACTGATACGGTCGCTCAGATCCCAGGCGGCCGAAAATTGACGAAAGCGTTCACGATTGAGCTCGTCGGCTGCAAGCCTTCTTTGGATCTCGGCTTGCTCGGAAGGATCCACTTCTCCTAAAACATTTTTAATTAACAGATCGTCCATAAATATTCTTTTTACAGGAAATCGAAAAGCCTTTTTCGCAGGTGTTTCAGGGCTTTGCTCATTTGACCCTCAACCGTCTTAACAGAGATATCCAGTTGAGCGGCTATTTCTTTGTATCCCAGCTGTCCAAAACGGCTCAGCAGGAAAATGGCCCTGCACCGGTCCGGCAGCTCGTTCAATGCATCGTCGAGTTTCTTCTCCAGTTCTTTCAGCCCGACACCGAAGTCGCCGCCGGCCGGTAGGTCCTGTCGCGTGTGCCAGAGGTGAAGCAGGTACCTTCGAGCCTTTTTCCTCTCCCGCATCGCGTCCACGCACTGGTGATAAACGCAACCCAGCAAGTATGCCTTCAATGACGTATGCACCCGTAACCGCTCTCTTTTTTCCCACACATCGCAGAAGACCGACTGAACAGCTTCCTCGGCAGCCGCGGCGTCCTTCAATACCGAGTAGGCATATCGGTACAGGACGGCATACCACTCGGCAAACAGGCGCGCATAAACCTTCTCGCTGGTCCGGAGGTCCTCCCTGAAGGGGTCGTTAAAATTCAAATGGTCACGTTTTTGGGAGCTCTAAATTAACACGATCTTATACAAGACGCACAAAACACGTTTCACCCTTACGCGCCGGAAAAAAAATATCTTGCCGGCAGATAAGAGAAAGGCATTTTTACAAAGCTATATGAATACGAATCCAATTGAAGGGGCCTATACATTATAAGGCATGCTTTTCAAACCATCATCCATGCCCTTCAAGGCAACGGAACTTCCCGGATTCTCCAAACAAGGAGATGGTTACAGCAATCGCAACGGCCAGCGCAATTGTGAATTTCAGCGGTCAGCCATCGGGATCCTCCGCCAGCCGTTGGAAGATGGCCGGATCCGAATCTCACGAGCCAAAATGAACCTCGAATATCCAGCCTCCTTCATGCTAGTTGCCGCCAAGAATCCCTGCTTTTGCGGCTACTTCGGTAGTAAAACCCGATGCTTCACCTGCACCGGTGCAATGCAATAATACCGAAGCAATGCAGCCCGTCTCCGGCACGGTCGGCCGGTCGGGACAATTCGGTTTCGGACAGACCACACAAAGATGCGGCGACACGTATGCAAGAACGTGATGAGACAGGAGCAGAAATGACGAAAAAAGTAGAAAGGAGCGTTAGCGTTACTGCGTCTTCAGCTTTCTTTTTTTGCTGGAATAGATGGCGAAAACGAAATAGCCAATGCCTACCAAGGCGCAGGCGATCGCCCGTAAAGGAAGATGAGTGGCGGAGTGCAGATAGCTGTAAACAGCAATGGCCAAAAAACCAAAAGAGAGAAGAAATCTGACGTGGACAACGGTTATGGTTCCGAGAAGGCTGCCAATTGTTTTCATACCTTTACAAGGTAGGTAAAAATCTGGAATTAACAAACCGTCTCTTCCTCGTCGTGACAATCTTCTTCTTCATGGGAGCGTTTCGCAGACCCGTAGGATGCCCGGCACCGTCGTGCGCAGGACGTCGGCCAGCGGCAGAGAGATCGAACTCTGTGTCGTTGTGCCGTCATGCTGACTGGTGAAATTGGCCTTCACCTGATAGACCTGGTGGTAACCGGGCAGGAACCGATCGTAAGAGTACTCGTTGACAGCCCAGAGTGCGATCATCAGCGTTACTGCCATCCCGACGGCAAGACCAGCGATATTAATAGCGGAATAAGTCTTGTTGTTGACAAGATTCCGCCAGGCGACAACAAGACAATTTTTGATCATTACAAGCGCTTTCCATCGAGGCAACCAAAAAAATGCCAACATGCAAAATGTTGACATTCAAATTATTGAGAGAAGCCTGCTAGCCAAATTGTTCGTAAATGATACAACCGGCGTCCGCTTAGAAGTATTCGGGCTGTTACGGATCCTCTTGCGCCTCTTCCCCCAGCCGTCTCCACGTAACTTCCTCTTCACCATCACCACCCGCCTTGCCGTTTGCTGAAATTCTCCGCTTGTGGATAAGGGGAAATTATATTACAGGCTGCAACGAACCGTCAGCTTGTTGATCAAGGGTCGAATGAGCGTATGCATTCGGCAGGAAAGCTGTCATCTCCTGACCGTCATTCTGACAACAGCTAATTTTTACCGCCGCCCCAACTCCCCCTTTTTTCCCGCGCTTCCCCCTCTTCACTCGAGAAGTTCAGCGCTACGCTTGGCCAATTTCGGATAGCTGTACCCGTTGACAACATAGGCACAAGTAGCGGCGTTTGAGCTCAACGAATTTTCGAACACCATCAGTCGGGAGGAATGACACTTCACCGATTTCGTTGTGCAACGTTTCAGCTATCACTTCGTAACGGCGCAAAATTTGGTATTTCGGAGCGGGAAAGTATCCCCAGACGCCATGCCCTAAAACAACAAATTGACTCGCCGGCCGGCAGAAACGCGGAACGACTCCATCGCCGGCACTTACGGCTATCGTGATCAATTCGAATCAGCGGTTGCGCGGCCGCTCCGGCTTGCAGAGGTCTTTGCGGACGATCCCCAAGCTAACGGCAAGTGACCCTCTGAAAGGAACCCACCTTCTTATCGGTATAGGCCCTGTCTGCCGAAACGAGCGGGTAGCCATTGACTATATATTTTTTATCAATATCGATGGGTGCATCGCTCGTGCCGTCCGACCAGACCTGCCACTCTGCACCGAGCCGGTTGACAAACGCCCGATCTAAAATGGTGCCCGGTCGCGAGAGCCGGCCGCCGTAACGGCATTCATTGCAATAGCCGTCGAATAGAATTTTGCAGGAAGTCGTCGGCCAGTATTACCGCTTCTCTTCAAATGTATCGGCAACCAGCCGGATGATTTGTTCGGGGTGGTCGTCGCTCCTGGCATACAAAGTAATCGTACCTGCCTTGCCTTCGATCGTGATGATCATGTGTTCAGCCTGGCCCTGTGAATCGGTGAGCAGTGCTTTTACCCACGTTTTTCCGACTTTATACGGAACCGGCCAGTTGCAGGAGAAGGAATCCACCCTACCGGTAAGGGTACCCTCATCCGGCGGATGGACGACGAAACTCGTTTTGGTAAACTCAATGGTCACCTTCCCATCGGCGCTGCTTTCAATGGTGCTATCTGCTGCCAAGTGATCGGTTTTGGAAGCGCTCAACACGGTCTTCGTTTCGCATTGGCCGTAACCGGCTGTTGAGCCGGCCAGAAATAAGGCGGCTGCCAGGAATAGTTTCATACTGTGGTGCATTTGGTGTGTCCCCTATGACGCCCAAGGTGAGAGGGAGGTTACAGCGGGTTATTCGCTTCAAACCAGCCTCAACGGCCCTTGCCGGCTTTTCCGCACGCTTCCTTTCAGTGGCGAGAACTGGGTGAACGCCGCCAGCGGATGGCCTTGGAGTAATTTTTAATGGCCAGATGGCTGTCCCCCGTTCTCCCGGCCAGAACACCGCGAACACAACAGGCGGCAGGAGTGTAAGGAGAACGAACGGTCCATTTTGGATGAAACCGCCCCTCAGTTGTTTCATCCGGTTAACATGGACGGCGAACTTCTTCAGAATTTCCAGGCGATCAATGTGGGTAATGGCAGTCTGGACGCCCGTTCGGTCGGTTAGGTTGATCGATACCAGCAAACGTGTGTAAAAAAAGTTACGCGGATAGTTAAGGGTTCAGGGCAATTGAATAACTTCATTTCTGGCGATTCGATCTCAAATGGTACCGTGGCGCCAGCCGATACAACAACCGGCAGTTCGACGACTAGCCCTCCCACAATGATAAACCTAACTCATCCCGGGAATCCAGTTCAATGGGTCAAGAATTTTCAAGACCTTGTTTCCACGCCATTTCAGGGAGAAGTCAATGCGATTGGTTGGGCCCGCACCCTGATAGGTGACTTTTCGGAAATTGTAAAAAAGTTAGCGCTAAGCGGTAACGTAACATTAATTGAAGAAGACGACCTTGATAAACTTCAATTGAGTGAACAGGGGCAACTGGCCCGTGAAATTCTCTTAAATGATTTGAGGCTACTCAAAGCCCATGGCGCATTGCCTGTCCTCAATGTGATCAAATGCTATGATCGGGATGACAGCTATCCGTTTTTCCCGACCGATGTCTATTCTTTTCATATAGATCGTTCTCCTATTCCAACCGATACCTTTTTATGCACCTACTATGGCGATTGCAGTGAAATATTGCAAAATGCACAAGGAACAAAGAAAGTGCTTATCCCGGACATACGCGACGAACTCAGAAAACTGTATGATGGCGGAGACGAAGGTTTTGAGTCATTCTTAAGGGAACATTTCTTCGACCTCCACTATCAGGCTGAACCGAACGCGCGTCCGATACGCATGGGTCTTGGTCAGATATGGAGGTTGGCGGTCGACCATCCTGAAAGTCAAGTTCCTCCTTGTCTTCATCGTGCACCAAGGGAAGAATCTGGACAGAACAGGTTGTTGTTGATTAGTTAAAGAAGTTGATCAATCCGTATCTGCGCTTCATGTATTCAACTGCACCCGGGCTTGGTCGGGCATCTTTCCTGAAAAGTATTTTACTTCCTATACGGCAAATCTGACCGGGAAGCCGTATTCTTGTACTCAGCAAACCGTTGTGAATAAAGGTTCATTGGCGGAATGCGCGCATCCTTTGGGGATTGGATCACCGCTAAACACCATGACCATGAAGCGCTTTGTTCCTCTTTTATCGGGATTTTTTTTCTTTTCCCGTCCCGCTATGTCGCAGAAGCGTGTCACGGAGAGCAGCAGGAAACGGGTGCGGCAGACGCAATAATTAATAACTGGTCTGTTTTTACTATGAAGCCATCCTCCAAAGCACATTCCGAGCAACATCGCTACTTTCCCAGCGGCGACTGGGAAGGCTTTTACAACGACCCACGCAGCGGCGGCAAGAAGGGCAACATGGCCATGACACTTGAGTTTGCCGGCGGCCACATCACCGGCAGCGGATCGGATCCTGTGGGTGCCTACACCTGGACTGGAACCTACGACACGAAAGCCGAGACTTGCGCGCTCACCAAGAGGTACGCCGGGGCGCATTCAGTCGAGTACAGCGGCTATGCTGATGAAAATGGCATCTGGGGAAAATGGAGCATCCGGAAAATGGCGGCGGGTGCGTTTCACATCTGGCCAAAGAAGAGCGAGATGGGGGCGGGCGCAGAAGAGGAGGAGCAGAACTCGAAGGAAGTCATGAGAGATTGTTTTTTTGCCGGTAAAATAGCGTGTTGCTTGCTCCTGGCCGTATTGCTTCACAACGTCTCGATTGCTCAAAATCAGCGGCACCCCAAAACGGCCAAGACCATCATAAATGACTGCGCTATTCCGAGCGGAGACTGTCGATCGGATTGGCGATGGCTGCGCGGAGCGTCTGAATGCTGACAGTCAGTAACGCAATGCCGAGGGCGGTGGCGGCGGCGACGGGGAAGATCCACCAGCTGATGCCGGTGCGATAGGCGAAGCTTTGGAGCCAGCCGTCCATCATCCACCAGGCCAGCGGGAAGGCGATGACGGCGGCGATGCCGACGAGAAGCGCGAAATCCCTGCTAAGCAGCCCGACAAGCTCACCGACCCGCGCGCCGAGGACCTTGCGGATGCCAATCTCTTTTGTGCGTTGCTCCGCCGCATAGGTGACAAGGCCAAAAAGGCCGAGACAGGCGATGAAGATGGCGAAGACCGCGAAGGTGATGAAGATCTGGCCGCGCTGCTGTTCGGAATGATACATCTTGTTGAAATCGTCATCCATAAAGGTATAGCTGAAGGGGGCCCCTTGCTGGATGTTATGGAACTTGCTTTCCACCTGGCGCACAAGACCGAAGACATCCGCGGAATGAAAGCGGGCGGCGATCGAGCCATTGGCATGTTCACAGTCGAGGATCACCGGTTGGATCTGGTCATGCATGGAGTTATAGTTGAAATCCCTGACGACCCCGATCACGCGAAAGGCTTCCGCAGGTCTGTCCGGATGCCATTTGCGGTACATCGTCAGGGCCAGGGGATCCTTCCCACCTAGCACTTTGGCCGCCGCTTCATTGATGACGACGGCGGTCGAGTCGGTCGGAAACCGGGACAGGTCGAAATTCCGGCCTTTGACCATCTTCATGCCGAGGGTTGGAACATAATGGTCGTCCACAAAGAGGGTGGTCATCACAACGCTCTTCTTGGCGTCGATGTTTGGGTCGAGGGACCAGCCTGCGGCGTCATACTGGTTATTGCCAAGCGTGGGCAGATCGTTGCTTATAGTAACATCGGAGATGCCGCTCAGCGTGAGCAGGTCTTTCCGGAGTGTTTGGGCGCCTTCCCAGCCGAGCGACCACGTGTTGTGGATCACCAGCACCTGATCACGGTTGAAGCCGACTTCCTTATTACGGATGAAATTCAACTGGCGGTAAATGACGAAGGTGCAAACGATAAGCCCGATGGAAATAACGAACTGAAAGACGACGAGGCCGCTGCGTAGCACGCTGCTTTTCATGCCCGCAGCCAATTTGCCCTTTAAGACCTTGATCGGGTGGAACGACGACAGGTAAAAGGCAGGATAACTTCCGGCGATGCCGCCAACCAGTAGCGCGAGTGCCAAAAGGATAGGCAGGATCCTGACCGAGAAGAGCATGTCAGGCTGGAGCTGTTTGGCCGCCAGGTTGTTGAATAGCGGCAAGAGCAGCAAGGCGATCCCCAGCGCAAGGACGAGCGAGAAGAGGCTGAGGAGCACGGACTCGGTCAGGAACTGGGCGATCAGGTGACCCCGTGTGGAACCGGCGACTTTGCGGATGCCGACTTCCCGCGCACGTTGTGCCGAGCGGGCCGTGGACAGGTTCATGAAGTTGATACAGGCGATGAGGAGGATAAGAGCCGCGATCACCGAGAAGATATAAATATAGAGGATGTTGCCGTTGGGTTCGAACTCGGAGGCGACGTCCGAGTGCAGGTGTATATCGGTGAGGGCCATGACGGGGTTACGTAAATGGATACCCGATTTGCTGGGGTCGCCGGCTGAGCTGTTGGTCGCTTGTGCGAAAACTCGGATGACGAAAGTATTTATTGTTTTATTGACAGCCTGCTGGATCTCGGCGGGGCTCGTGCCGGGCTGCACTAGGACATAGGTATACCAGTTGTAGGCGCTCCAGGTTGGATCATGCCAGGAATCGCGAAGGGGCCGGATAAAACTAAAGTGAAAATGGGATTGCACGGGCATGTCCCGGATCACGCCTGTGACCTTCCAGAGCGTATTGTCCCCGTCGACCTCCAGCGTCCGCCCGATGACTTCCGTGCTGCCGAAATAACGATGCGCGGCGCTTTCGTCGATGACAATAGAATGGGGACTATTAAGGGCCGTGTTGGGGTCGCCCGCGATAAAAGGGAGGCTGAAAACCTGGAAGATCGTCGAGTCGGCGAAGACCCCGCCATGCTCCCAGATAAGGTCATTACCTTTTTTGATCAGGACGTCTTCAGGTGAGTGGAGCCTTACCATCTGTTTGAAAATAGGATAGTTGGCAACGAGCGTGGGACCAAGGGGCTCCGGCGTCCAGGTGCTCCGGAACGAGGTTTTGTTTAGCGTATTATCGGTGGTGATGCGGTAGATCCGGTCGGCCTTGTCGTTGTAGCGGTCATAGCTGCGTTCGTCGATGACGTAGAGGACGATCAGCAGGCAGACGCCGAGGCCGGAAGCGAGGCCGATGATATTCAGCGCAGTGAACCCTTTGGATTTTCGGAGATTGCGGAAGGCGATCTTCAGGTAGTTGCGGAGCATGGGGGTGATGTTGTTCCGGCCTTTTGCGGCCAAAAGAGGGCCAGATTGGTAAGAACCTGAGGATCATTAATTTAACAGGCGCGCGGCTTCAGCGATGTCCGCTTTCGATACAGGGTTCGTGCGGGGGCGGACAGGGTTGCGTGGCAATATTACCCCTGGCCCACTTCAGGACCGCACGGCGTTGCCGGGCCGGGAGATAGCTTTCCTGCGGATTCAGAACTCACGGCATGTGTGGCCGGCATTCGGTCATCTTGCAATCTTTGGAAATCCGGTACCGAAAGAACCTTTTCAATCACGCTCATTGCCTCCGCGAAAAATGCGGCAGGCGCCATTTGCTTCACTCCGGCAAGAAGATTTTTTCGCTCGGCATGCGTTTGCGCGGGGATGACGAACCGGAGCCAGGTGAGCAGGGTAGGAGGGGGATTCCTGGCCATGATTTCTTTCCGGTGCCCGGCGAGCTCCTCGTCTGTAAAATACTGCCATAGCAGTGGTTGGGTCACCCGCTCCTCCTCCGCAGTATGCAGGAGGTATTGACCGTGAAATTCGCTGAACGCGATATAGAACTCTCCGCCCGCTTCGCTCAAATCTTTTCCTTTGGCCGAACCGTCATAAATTTCGGCCAGGAGCCTTTCCAGGTTGTCCTGGAGCGAATGGATCCGTTCGTGATCGTCCAGGTCATGCTCCGCCGCGCCGGGGCACCGGGTTTCGAGATGGGCGAGGGTAACGCTATTCTCGTCCTCGGCGTGGATCGACAGAATGCTGAATACCCTTGTCCCGAGCCGGTGAAGCTCCGCAACTTGCTGTCGATCCGAGTAATCCGTGCGTCCGGCCGACAAGGAGAGCTGCGACAGCGCATGGCGGAGGCCTTTGTGGGGGACATCGTAAGGCTTAATTCTTTTCATTTTTAGCTGATTTTGATAGCGCAAAGGTGCCGCCGAGGGCTCGGTGCAAATTGTAAAAAATCGTTTTTTATGGCTTTTTAAAGAAATTCTCGGGCGTCTCGCCTGTAAATGCCTTGAATTCCTTGATAAAGTGAGCCTGATCGTAAAATCCGGCTTCATAGCCAAGTTCAGTGAGGGAACCGGCCCTGGGGTATTCCCGGAGGATATTCTTCATGCGGACGATCGACGCAAACTTTTTTGGCGAGGCCCCTACCGCGGCACGGAAGCGCTTTTCCAGTGGGCTCTGGCTTGTATACAGTTGTTGGGCAAGCGCTTTCATTCGGATGTTGCCCCTGCTTTTGTGGATGAGGGCCAGCGCGGCGGTGACTAATTTGTCCGGATCGACACGGGCCATTCTCGCGATAAGAAAGTTTTCGACCCTCGCTATCCTTTCTGAATTCGTTTGGGCCTCTATCAACTGCTCTTCGAGACAAAGGAGTTCGGAACGAAGCATGAAATTGTCAAGGGAAACACTGTCGCGGAAGATTTCATGCAGCGGCTGACGAAAGAACGGAACGGCGCCCGCCTCTTTAAAAAATACGAGGATTGTACTTGTCCCGGGCAGATTTTGAAACGTTCGGCGACAGTCGGCCAGGCCCGAAATTCCGGCGATATCCAGAACGATCATGCTCTTATCGTCCACGCGGAACAGCCGCCCCTGGTACTGGAACCCGATGACGATCCCGGTGTCTGGCAATATGCTATACGTAAGATCCGAAGCCGCCTCCTGGATGGCAAACGACCTGATGAAAGGTTTGAGGGCATCAGTCGGTATGTAGGTTTCGTATTGCAGTTGCAATGAAGATACTTACATTTTTTGACTCAGGGGCGGCGCTATAAACGTAACGGAGACAGAGGACATGTTCAATGTGATAAGCCCACCGTTCCCGCTATTCAGATCGCCGGTTGGGGAATTTGTTCCGCAGGAAGACCTTTATTGCGCCTGCTTTTTTTAGGTACGGTCTGTGATAATTCAATCATGAACAATTATTTCTTTTTCTGAAAGCAATTATTCCCATGGACGCTAATTCTAAAAGGAAGGTGATGGTGATCGATGACGATCAGGATCACCTGCAGATTACAAGGAAGATATTGGAGACGAAAGGGTTTGAGGTTTCCACTTTCGGTAGTTGCGAAGATCTGGTTCCAAACATCAAAAAGTTCGCACCCGGTGTCATATTCATGGACGTCGCGATGTCGGATCTGAGCGGTCCGGAAGCCACGGAGATGTTAAAGTCCGATTCCCGGTGGAAAGACATCCCGATCGTTTTGTTTTCGGGTGCGCACAATTTGCCGGCGCGCGCTGCTGAATCCGGAGCAGATGGGTGGTTTGCCAAGCCTTTTACTGCGGACGGGCTCGTGGCTTGCGCGGAGCGCTACTCATCAAATTGGTGAACGTAAACTGGCCGGTGGCCTGCCGAAGCGATTCTGAAAGTGGGTTAATTCTTCCACATTTTTGGCCGATAAGGGGCCGCCGGGCAGCAATATTTGGCGTGAAGCCTCGAAATTTGCTCGCAATCGCCCGAAAACCCGTCTCTAATACTGGTCCTAAAATTGGCATATGACCGCCAGTGCACGCGTCTGTCGTGTAAAAACACAACCAAATGAAGAAACAAGCGCAAACCGCCGGGCGAAGCAAGGGTTTCCTGGCCCTGGCCGGCGAAGCCTTACACGTATTGGGCGAGGAGATCGTGGAAGGCAAAGATAAAGTTGTCGAAACGGCTACCGGAAAATTCACCCGGCTAAAGACCGCAGTTTCCCGGCTCACTCACAAAAAGGGAGCAACGGCGAAGCGGGGCGTGAAAAAGGCCGCCGGAAAGCAACTTCCTAAAAACATCGGGAAAAAGACAGCTAAGAAAAAGACAGCGAAGAAGAAGGCGATCAGCAAGGCAACAAAAGCAAAACAGGGTGGGGGACGATGACAGCATTGCCAATTCTCGAAGGTATAGTTATTGAAAAGGCATAGTTATTGAACTGGTGACGCTAAACGCTTATTATGCCTCCCAAAAAGCCATCTCAACCGGGCGAGACACCGCAACCGGAGCCGACTCCGACGCCGGAAAT
Source organism: Puia sp. (assembly GCA_035572015.1). Classification (GTDB taxonomy): domain Bacteria; phylum Bacteroidota; class Bacteroidia; order Chitinophagales; family Chitinophagaceae; genus Puia. The sequence goes on from DATNBP010000134.1 coordinate 13,756, forward strand.
TCGACCCGACCCCGCGCCTGGGCCCGAAGATCCGCCGGCGCCCAACCCCTATCCGGAAGAACCAAGTCCGCCTTCCGCCCCGGAAATTCCGGTCATCAAGGGGACTGCATGGGTGATGGATCCTGCAGACTTCGATCTTCCGTTCTCGCTGAATTGAGCTCGGCACGCCGGTTCTCCGGACCGCCGGGGCCGATCCGCGCCATGGCCCTGACGGGAAACGTGCCGACGCCGCTGAATTTCGGCGGTACTGCGCTAAACATAAAGCCATTTTCCGGCAGGGATCCCAGGTTGCAAAGGTGCTCGACGATGAGTATGTCCGCGCCCAAAAGTATCGTATGCACGGGCCTCGAACGGCCGCTCGTATCGTCGATGTTGTGCGAGTCGATCCCCACCAATACGGCCCCGGCGTCCCGCAAATACAGCGCTGCATCCTTCGTCAAAAACGGATGGTCTTGATAATAGGCATCCGTTTTCCAATTCTTGTCCCAGCCGGTATGGATCAACACGGCCTTTCCCGCCAGCTGGTATTTATTCAGGTGCCTGGTCGTGATGGCCAGGGTCTGAGTGCATGGCACGGAGATAACCTGACCGTCGAGTTCCGCAACATGTTGCAGCCCGACCTCCGACAAGTCTTTTCCATCCCCAAACCGGTGGAAGGGGCAGTCGATATAGGTACCCGTATTGGCCACCATTTCGATCTTAGCGATCTGAAACGTAGTGCCTTCCTCGTAGAATTGCCTGGAATCGTCCCGGCTCAGGTAATCGCATATGATGGGTGCGGGCAGGCCTTTGTAGGTGATCAGGTTGTTTTCGATCGTATGGCTTAAGTCTATCAGCATAGGTGTAAAGACAGTTCTGGTTGTCCTCTGTGCCGTCGAATATAAAACTTTCAGTCTCATCTGCCAACCTTTTCGCTACCTTCCTGTCATAAAGGACCGATGAAAAAGCTGTTTACACTCGTTATCGCTGGGCTATTCTTGTCGACCGCAGAGGCGCAAACTGCATCCTCGGCTCCGGCTTTCACCGAAGATTTCAACGATTCCGCCCTCCATCACTTTTTCTATGGCTCGACCGGCGTGAAGGACGCTTTTAAATGCACGGTCGGTGCGGTTTCATCCACCGAGCCGCAGCAGCGGGTCCTTCTCTTTCGCATCGATCCGGCAGACAGCGCAGGAGCGGGCCGTGGACCCGAGATCGTGTCTTCCGCTTTCACGCACTTCGGGAGCTATTCCGCACGGCTCAAGATCCCTGATGTTCGACAGGTCCAGCCAAACGCCGGCGCCGTTGTCGGCTATTTCACTTACCACATGGATAGCCTCGCGGGACTGAGCGAGATCGACATCGAGTGGCTGGTGGCTGATCCGACCATTCTCTATATCGGCACGTGGACCGGGCAGAAAGGGAAATTGCAACGGATCGGCCGGACGATCGATCTCGCCAGGGGCTTTCTCTACAACACGATCGCCAAAGTTGGTTATACAGGCGTGCCCACGAACCTGACAGGGTTGCAGGACGAGCCGGGCGCAGTAGCGGCCATTCCCGGATACGACGCCTCCGCCAGATTTTACGTATATGGATTTGACTGGTATCCGGACCGCATCCGGTGGTGGATCATCGATCCGGCGACCGATAAAAAGGAGATCTTGTGGGACTACAGCGGGTCAAGGCTTGGCATTCCACAAAACCCGACGCAGTACCGCATCAACTTCTGGCATACCCATACCTGGCCGGTGGAGACGAACCCTGCCTCCATCGAAAAACCCCTGCACCCATATGAACTGGAAATAGACTGGATGAAGTATGAGCCGCGGGATTCGAACTGAAAACTCGTTATTCGTTACCAACTGGTTATCTCCCATATTTCCGTGATTGGGGAACGAAATCTACACGAGGGATAAGCCATACGTATTTGGACATATGAGAATGGTTATTGCAAACTGGACGAGAGGAGATTTACCTTTTATGACTAGAGAGCGTATTGCATGTGTGGATGATGATCGTGATCATCTCCTGATCAGCAAGACTATTTTGGAGAGATCCGGATATGATGTACTGACTCTGAGTGAAACGACAAATCTCATCGAACGTCTTTCCCATTTCGGGCCCTCCCTGATTTTTATGGACCATAATATGCCTAAACTGACGGGCATACAGGCGACGAGGGTGCTCAAAAATCACCCGCTGTTAAAAAATGTTCCGGTGATCTATCTCAGCAGTAGGGAAGATATCGAAAAGGTAGCCGCCGAAGCCGGCGCCGATGGCTGGGTACCCAAGACGGCAAAAACGGTTGAATTTTTGGCTTCCGTCCGGAGCCACCTGCACATCGTCAACGACGCAGGCGATTGAAAATTTGGGGCCAGGCGTTGCCTGTCACCTGCGCAGCAAGAAAAAGGCCGGATAGACATCCAGCCCGTGTAAAATTCCAATATCCTATGAAAAACCTGCATAAAGATAAAACAGGCTTTCGGAGGGAATTGTGATGGTGGACAGCATCTTGCCTGATTGTGCTCATTTTTTTCCCGGACGGCTGTCAGGAGGCAAAAGGCTGGTCGATCGAGGGGCTCGGTTGGGAGAACCACCGGGGTCCGTCTTCCGTCATGTACGCACAATCCTCCAGCCGGATGCCGAATTCCCCATATATCGCGACCATCGGTTCAACGCTGAAGCACATACCGGCTTGCAGGGGAGTCTTATTTCCCATGACCATATTGCCCCATTCATGAATGTCCATCCCGATTCCATGCCCCGTCCTGTGCGGCAGACCGGGTAGTCTATAGCCCGGGCCAAAACCCGCATCGGTGATGACTTTCCGCGCGGCTGCATCTACATTTTCGCAGGGGGCTCCGGGCTGCGCCGCCGCAAATCCTGCCGCCTGGGCCTTCTTCTCCAGCTCCCAGATCTCCCTTTGTCGTTTGGTAGGTTCCGCGCCGAACACGATACAGCGGCTGATATCGGAACAATAGCCGTGGACCTTGCAGCCATCATCCATCAGGACGACATCGCCTTTATTCAAATGCTGGGTCTGGATGCTGCCATGCGGGAAAGCCGAAGCCTGCCCGAAATTTGCGCTAAGGTCGCCGCGCACACCCAGGCGTGAGAAGGCATCAGAGGCGGTGGCGGAGAAATCGGCGGGCGTCATGCCTTCGTGGAGAAGCGCTATACACGCTTTATAGGCGGCGACTGTAATATCATTGGCTTTTTGCATCAGCGCGATCTCCGCCGGCGATTTGATCATCCGGCAGACGGCGGTCACGGGATCGGCGCTGACATAGTTGAGCTGCGGCGCCTCCTTTCTGACGCCGTCGAATATGAAGAACCGTACCCGTTCTTCGATGCCGATGTTGCCAGTCCGGATGTTGAAGTCCCTCAAAATCCCCGCCACGACCTGGTAAGGGCTCTCGTGCTCTTCCCAAACCCGGACCTCCTTTCCGATGGTGATCAATTCGCGCAACCTTTCCGCTTCGAATGCGGGGCAGACATATTTTACGTCTCCCTGCGCGGGAATTACGGCAACCATCGGCCGCTCGCTGGCTCCCCAGGTCATTCCCGTGAAATAGACCATAGACGTTCCGGCATCCAGGACAATTGCCGCGATCTTGTTCCCAGCCATTAGCCGTTGCGCTTTGGCGATCCGTGCCTGCCGCTCTTCCACGGTAATGGGTATGACGTCGCCCGTCATTGGCCGCAGCCTGTCCAGGATGGCACTCCGGGTAAAGGTTTCGGGCGGAATTCCGGACAAAAGGAGCCCGCCAAAGGAAGCGCTCCCGGCGGAGAGGCGGATGAATTCACGGCGTTTAATGGGCATAACATCGGGGATTTGGCCGGAAGGTAAAGATTTTTGTGCATGAAAAATCCCATGCGGTCGGCATGGGATGGGATGCGTCGGAACAAAATCGTTATTTGGCGGCCTGGTCGCGAAGCGCCCTGATCTCGTCATGCATCATTCGTAGTTCCTCTTTTTCCGCCAGGACGATGGTCGACAAATATTCCGGTAAATGCTCACTGGAAAGAGCCGACTCATATGCTTTCTGAATGCTGTCCTCTCCAAATTCACAACTTGCCAGGATGGCGTGGCGGCCGTGCCCGGTAAAGGTTGCTTTTAACGCCAGCCAGGCGCGGTGGATCGACCCGCTCGCGGATGAGTCGGCGGGAATGTCTGCTTTCAGGGTTTGCAATTCGGTACCCAGCGTAGTGCGGATCTTCCGGCTTTGGTCGATGGCCTTCAGAAAAAGGATCCGCAAATCGGCATCTTCGGGTTTCAGGTCCTTGAGCGCCTTCTCATACCCTTCTATCCGGTCGTTGTTTATTTTTATCAGGTCTTCCAACACGCCGGCGGTTTCTTTTGATGTAATTGTTTCCATTGTCAGGTTTTGGATGACCGGCCAAAAAAATTGTGCCAGGGTAGGTCAGGCGGCACAGGAACCTTTGGGGAATAAGATTATCCTGAAGCCTGAAATGTAGCCGGGAGAGCAACATGACACACGTTGAGATCTCCCGGCGGTTCAACTTTCATTCGGGATAAAAGTGCAGGCGATCAGCTATTTCGCATTTTGAGCAACCACTTTGGCCACATCAAACATGGAAACCTGCGATTTGCCGCCGAACAATGTTTTAAGCTTGCCGTCGGTGTTGATCATTCGCCTGTTGGTCTTGTCCTGGAGACCGTTCTTCTTAATGTAATCCCAGATTTTCTTGACGATCTCCGTCCGCGGCGTCGGCTTGTTGCCGATAACATCCGCCAGAGCGGGGCTTGGCGTCAGGGCCGTCATGAAGGCGGCGTTTGGTTTACGCTTTGTTTTTGATTTGGCTTTTGCTGGAGCCTTTTTAGCAGCCTTCTTTGCAGGCGCTTTTTTAACGGCCTTTTTTGCAGCTGCTTTCTTTTTTGGCGCCGCCTTTTTTGCGGCTTTTTTCTTAGTTGGCATAATTTGAATTTATTGGGTTCAATGATTGAATATACGAATATGACAAATAGTTTTGGTTTTTCTCTTCTAATAACGTCATTTATTGATAAAGTTAAATAAGTTAATATATTTAGGCGGCCGGAAGCGAAGGTTTCGTATATTGCCCCATTGTGTCAAAAAACCCCAAGATGAAATACTTCTTTTTTGCCTTGTCGCTCATGACATCCTGCCTTGTTCCGTCGACCGGTGCGACTGCCCAGCGCAAGGTCGGTTATATCAGTATGGGTGATCTGATCGCCCTCATGCCCGAAGCCAGGGACGCGCAACATAGTTTGCAAGTCTGCGCCGATTCCCTCTCGAGGATCGATGGCGGGATACAAAATGAGTTCGCAACGAAGCGGGATGCCTTTTTCCAGGATTCCGCCGCCATGGACAGCGCAAAGAAGGAAGCCCAACGGAAGGTCCTGCAAAAGCTCATTCAGCAGGACCAGCTATTTCGCGCGGACGCGAAGGCGCAACTGGATTCCTTGCAGCAGGTGCTTACGTCGGCCGTTGAGGCTAAAGCCCGGAAAGCGGTCGAGGCGACGGCAAAGGCGAACGGATATACGTATGTGCTGCGAAAGGTGGCGACCGGGGCCAACGGCCAGAGCGATCTCGTGATCGTCGGTCCGCCCGGCGATGACTTGTTGCCACTGGTAAAGAAACACCTGGGATTAACCGACAAATAGGCTTCAGCGGACGGGGCGCATGGCCCAGATTCTGGGCAATCCTTTCCCGGGCCCCACGACGGGGTCCTCCCTGGGCAGGGGAACGGCGGCGATATTCCGGTCTGCCGCGGGCCGTTCGGAAGGCTCCCCTGTGAGGATATCGTAGTCCCGGCCGTCGGGGTAGGCGCCGATACAGCGGACGTCATACTCCGCACCCAAATTGCAGTGCGCAACGCCGGCGGGGATCACCAGCACATCTCCTGCGGCGACCGTCAATTTTACGCCGGTCTCGCCACCGAGTTGGATCACGGTGCCGCCTTTGTAAAAGCCTAGGACTTCATGGGTCGTGGAATGGTAATGCGGATACGTGAAAACGCCAGCGTCCCAGGCGTTTGTCCAATAATGGCCGGCAAATAGTTTCCTGATAAACCTGCCTTTACAGACCGGCGGAAGGGTCAGTACCCGCGGGTAGAGTACGGCAGGCAGCTTGCTGTTCGGAAAGAGACCGGTGTCTTTGAAGAAATGAAGGACGGGCTGTGTTGTGGCCATGATACGGGTAATACCTTACCAAAGATAAATTCATGCCACGTCCGGTACAGCCAAAAAAAAGGCCCGCCGTGTGGCGGGCCGGATGCGTTGGGGCCTGAGTGAAGCGAGGATGGGGCTCGGGGTAAGGGTTGGTCTGCTTCAGGACATTGGATAGTTAACATGGCCGATCGCTTCGTCGGGTACAGGATTTCCAAGGCATCGGATAGGGCACGGGTTTGGAAATTTAAAGGAATTGGATGATGTTTTCAAGGATACGGGTATGGGTTTTCAAGGAACCGGACGGTGTTTTCAAGGATACAGGTATGGGTTTTCAAATTTCGGGTACGGTGTTTTCAGGACGTTGGGTACGGTGTTTTCAGGACGTTGGGTACGGTGTTTTGCTTTTGACAGGACAAAGATGGGGTATACACCAGGGTTAGGCAAATTCCTGCTGCCGCCTTTTCGGGATTTCATTGATTCTTTCATGGGACATTAGTAGGGTCTACTTAGTCCAGCGTACTAGCCGAAGGCGGCATGGTAAATTTACGATGGTCGCCAACGCCTCTCGCCCGGTTGCGAACGCAGCCGCCATAAATTATAGGAATAAATGTAATATTTACATTTTCTGCAGCATAGCTGAATCCGGACACTCCAGTAAGTTCCCGGGCAACGGGAAGTGAGCATCGCTGCGGCTTGCGGAGAATCCGCCAGGGTTGAGATCCGGCGATCCACCGCGCGGCTGAGGATACCGGCCCCCTTTTCGTTGAGGTGATCAGCATTGTAGAAGCAGTCGCTGTCAAGCGGCATTGTAAAATAGTCCCAATAGGGAATGCGGCGACTTGTGCAGATTGCCCGGATATCAGCTGCGTTTTGAGCCATGACACTGCTGTCGAGAAGCCTCTCGAACGGGGGGAAGCACGGGAGTGTGATCAGGATGGGGATGATGTTCCGCCTTTTCAGCGTATCGATAAAACCTTCCAGATCGGCAATGATACTGTCGTGTTCGTGGGAATGGTGGACAATGTCATTGAAAAACGCGGCGCGTTGCCGGAGGACGTCCTTCGCCAGATATGGGCCGCCGACCTTCCCTACATATCCCTTTGCATAAGGATGGTCCAGGTCCAGATCATAGTCGACATCGACAGAGCGGATGCGCTGATATTTTTTTTCAAATGGCCGCGCCAGGAATTCCAGTGCCAGGGGCCCCTTATATCCGTACAAGTAGCAGTCGCGGGCGCCGGCGGGCAGGCTGTCCTTATAATTTATCCCATAACCGTAATAGGACCAAAGGTCCCTGACGCCCTCATCCGAAAAATACAAGGAATGATAGTCGACGCTGATCAGCACGTACTTCAGGTTTGTGAGCCGATCAAGATATTTCAGCGTGATCCGTTTGTCAAAATACAAGGACTGGTTGACGGAGGCGATATTGAACGCGTCCACCGAAAAATCACAGGGGTTCAGGCCATAGGTGGCGTGCGAATTACCGAGGATGAGGAGACGGACGTTGGAGGCATCCGCCGCGAGCTGCCTGTCCTTGATCTTATAGCTGGTCGGAACGGAACGCAGAAAAAGCTCGACCAGGCCAAATGTCACCAGCACGGGAACCAGGAAAAAAAGACATTTGACCAGGAAAGGGCGCATGAGAGAGGGTTTTAGAACTGAAAATAAATGAATTGTTGGGGCGCATAGGATGAAAAATAGCTGATGTAAAAGAAGATCGCGTAATACGCGGCCCATCTCAGGGTCTTTGGCCAAAGCTGGAAACGGGCAATAGCATATGGGTCCTCCCTTCCGTACCATTCGGTCAGGAAGAAGCAGACAAGCGGGACCATGAAGTACCGGTGGAGGTGAAGCGTCGGGAAGGGGTAGAATAAGGAAGGGGAGAATATCCCGGCGATGAATGAAAATGCTCCGGGCAGGCTGTCGGATCGGAAAAAGATCCAGGCCAGCACGGTCAGTGCGAAGGTGAGGGCCATCGCCGCCAATTCGCGCAGGGTGGGCGCAGACCGACCCTTTGCAACGATCTCGAGGTTATTTCGGTTCGTTTTCAGGATGACGGAAGGCAGGATGAACAAGGCATTAAGGGCGCCCCAGCAGATAAAGGTCCAGTTCGCCCCATGCCAGAAGCCGCTGACCAGGAAGATGACAAAGACGTTGCGGATCTTTTTCCAGGTACCGACCTTGCTGCCTCCGAGCGGGATATAGAGATAATCTCTGAACCAGGAGGACAAGGAAATATGCCAGCGGCGCCAGAATTCCGCGATCGACCGGGAAAAATAGGGATAGGCGAAGTTCCGGAGCAATTCGATTCCCAACATCCTGGCAGTCCCGAGTGCGATATCCGAATAACCTGAAAAATCGCCGTAGATCTGGATCGCAAAAAAGACGGCTGCCAGCAAGCGGGCGCTACCGGGCATGGCCGCCGGGTTGTCGTACACCGCATTGACATACCTGGCGCAGGTATCGGCGATAACGATCTTTTTGAACAGCCCCCACAGAATTTGTTTCATTCCATCCACGGTCTTCCTATAGTCGAAGTTTCGCGGCTTTTTGAGTTGCGGAAGCAGATGGGTGGCCCGCTCGATCGGGCCGGCCACAAGCAGCGGAAAGAAACTCACAAAAAGCCCGTAATCGATAAAATTGCGCTCGGGTTCGATCCGACGCCGGTATACATCGAGGATATAGGACAAACCATGGAAAGTATAGAAGGAAATTCCCACCGGCAGCACGACGTTCAGCATCCGGGGATGAACCGCGAGCCCCATATGACTCAGCAGGGCGGCAAAGGATGTGGCGAAGAAGTTATAGTACTTAAAAACGCCGAGGAATCCCAGGTTGATCGAGATGCTCAGCCAAAGCCAGAAAAGCCGCTTACTCCGTTTTTCCGTCTTCCCGATTTTCAAACCCGAAAAAAAATCGAGAAACGTCGAAAATAACAGCAGGAACAGAAACCTCCAGTCCCAGCATGCGTAAAAGAAGTAGCTGGCCGCCAGCAGGAATCCGTTTTGGAGCCGGAGGTTCTTGCTGGTGATGAACCAATAGATAAAAAAGACGACAGGTAGAAACAGGGCGTATTGCAGTGAATTGAATAACATGCTGTCTGTGATTACGGGCTTCAGACCGTTGTCCGGAATTTCCCTTCGCAAACGGGATGCCCGCACATAGTGGGGAGGACGGCAACCGCACCCGGCAGTGGGAGGGCTGGGTCGAAAAGGAATGGGTGGAAAACTATATAAGTTGTTGATTATTATTTAATTGCGGCATAAATTTTGGATGGGCGAAAAGATAGCCCGAAAATTGCATAGTCTCTGGAAAAAGCGTTTTATGGGGAAATTATGGACGCTGGGAGTCTTCCTCGCCGCCCTGCTGGCCGGTTGTTCGAAAAAATCGTCCACTTCGGTCACGCCGCTGAATGCAACGGATAAGCAATTCGTAACGAATGCGGGTTTGAACAACGTCGATGAGATCAATGTCGGATATCTTGCGTCGACGAACGCCGGAGATTCGATCGTGAAGGACTTTGCGCTGCAAATGGTGAATGACTATGGCAGTGCGCAATCCGCGTTGATCCTGCTGGCCGACAGCGTCGGCTTTACAGTCGTCTCCGGCCCGGACCAGGCGCACACACAATTCCTCAACACGCTGAAGGATCTCTCCGGTGTCAGTTTTGACACGGCCTATCTGCGCGGGCAGATCAACGATGACCAGGCGGCGATCTCCCTCTACCAGGCGGAGCAAAGCGGTGGTCAGAACGCGGCTGTCAAGGGATATATCACCAGGTATCTTCCCGTCATTCAGGCGCATCTTAGCGCGGCGCAGGCTCTTATCCAGGCGCAATAGGGACACGGGGTGCGCGGTCCGGTAAAATTTACCTACATTCAGGCCAATTTAGCCATCGAATGAACGCGCAACAACCCACGGGTATTCCTGCGAAGATCCTTTGCATCGGAGAAGCATTGATCGATATGATATGCACCGACCGCGGCAAGTCGCTTTCAGAAGGGCAGCATTTCTTAAAAAAGCCCGGCGGCGCGCCGACCAATGTTGCGGCCGCGATTGCCGCGCTGGGCGGACGGGTCGAATTGCTGGCGAAGGTGGGGGCCGACCCGTTCGGAAGAGAACTGATCGGCGTAATGGAGGCGTTTGGCGTTTCGACCCGTTGGATCGCGATCGATACCGCACGTTTCACAACCTTTGCATATGTTTCCCTGATGGAAGATGGCGAGCGGGATTTTGTCTTTAACCGGGGAGCCGACGGAGCGTTGAACGTGCAGGAGGTAGAGGCGGTCGATCTGTCCGGCGTCGGGATCGTCCATTTCGGCTCGGCGACCGCCTTCCTGCCCGGCCCGCTTCAGGCTGCCTATTACGGGTTGCTGCAGAGATCGCTTCGTCAGGGCCTGTTGATCAGTTTCGATCCCAATTACCGGCAGTTGTTATTCCGGGAGGATCAAAAAAGTTTCGTGGATCATTCCTGGAGTTTCCTGCATGCCTGTCATTTTTTCAAGGTCAGCGATGAAGAAGCCATGCTGCTTTCCGGCAGCGCTACCTGGAAAGAGGCTGCCATTGTTCTGGGGGAAAGGACGAAGGCGGTGTTCGCGATCACCCTCGGGAAGGATGGGACGCTCTTGCGGGTGGGGGAAAAGATGGAAGTCGTCCCGAGCATTGCCGTGAAGCCGGTCGATACCACGGGCGCCGGGGATGCCTTCGTCGGCGCCGTCTTGTATCAGTTGAGCAAAGCCCTCCCCGTCGAGAACGATGTCGACGCCTGGCGGCGCATCGTCGCCAATGCCAACAGAGCTGGCGCCCGGACCTGCGAGTACGTGGGGGCGATGGAGGCTTTCGGCCATTTGAACTACCAGATTTTTGACTAAAAACCTTCAATATGGAACAGGCATTTCCTTATGTCACCAGGCTCGATGTAAAATACGACCAGCTTCAAACCATCGACATCGACAAAATGGTCGCCGAATGCACAGACAAATGGTTCAATCAGACCCTTACCCGGGTCAACGACAGCGTAGTCAGGGTCGGGATCGTAGAGGGGGAATACCACTGGCATAAGCACGACCACGACGATGAATTCTTTTTTGTTCTCAGCGGCCAGTTGCTGGTCGATCTCGAGGATCGGACGATCGAGTTGAATCCCAACCAGGGCGTAACGGTTGGACGGGGCGTGGTCCACCGCACGCGGGCGCTGAAAAAGACGGTCATGCTGATGGTGGAAACCAGTGAGATTCAGCCGACCGGGGACTGACTTATGACCAGCCGGAATGCCGGGGAATCGGAAAGCCGGAGAAGGAGCAGACGCCTGGGGTAAATGGGGAGGCCGGGGCGCCGGCTGGACGTTGGTCGGATATTTTCGCCGTTCGTCGGGCGGAATCGGATGTTGGACGAATAATTTTTCTTCGCGGTGTGGTTTTTACCATCTTTGTATCAGCAACGAAAGAGATCCAATCCGAAAGTCAAACCAAACCGAAGTTGAAACTTATCTATCCAAAAATCCTTGAAAACCAATAAGTAATCCATACCCCTTAAAAACCGTTCTATTGGTTGAACCCTGAAAAAAAATGATTTTTACCGCCCAAGGTGCAGGGCGGTTTTTTTTTGTCTGCCATTGCTACTTCGTTCCTTCTTGCCGGCGAAGGACAGACCCGCGGATTCGCTGCTATTCTCCGGCGTATGGGTCGCGGATTCTACGGGCCTCGTAGCGGAGGTGCGAGAAGGTGACCGTGCAGCGCGCACCCGTCGGGGATTGGGCGAGCAGGCCAAGCTTCAGCGGTCCGGGATGGTCGAAGACGAGGTGCCGGACCAGGAACCAGTCGTGTCCGTCAGCTGAATAGTACAGCGTGATGACGTCGCCGGCCTTTGCCATTTTGTAAAACACCGTGCTGCCATCGACGGCGGCCGAATTGCAGTCATCCGAGATCCCTTTCGTAACGACACTGACTATGCGCTTCTTTCCGGTGTAGTCTTTTTCAAAGCAAAATTTTATCCAGTTGAGGCTATCGGCTTTCAGCACGATCGCGCCCCCGTCCCATTTGCTGGCAAAAGCGTGATGGATGGCTGCAATGAAAATGAAATTGCTGTCGGGAACGAAAAACAGCTTAGGCGCATTGTCCGTGTTATACGTGACATTCGGATCGCGGAACATGTCTGTTTTTCCACCGGCTTCAATGAGGATACGATCGGCCCCCAGTTCGTACCGCAACGGGGTATTTTCCCAAAAAAGCCGGCCCGGCAACAGCGGCGAGCGAAGCGGACCGCCTTGCTGTGCGGCAGCCGGGAAGAAGGCCGACATACCCAGCGTGCAGGCCAGGATATTGAGGATGCGCAAAGATGACATGGCGGTAATTTTAAGGAAATATACCTCTTTCGTCGGGCAGATTGGCCGTCCGTCGGGCGGAAGTGGCAGTTCGGCGAAAATGTTTTCCCCTGAGTTCGTTTTGTTAGATATTTGTTAAGCAACGAAAGAAATCCAGTCCTGAAAGATCGACATCCAATCCAAATCTGAAAAAAGCCCAATCCGAAATCCTTGAAAACCAACAACTAATCCAACCCATTAACCTGATTCTTTATCCGCTGAAAAACCGACGAAAAAATCCAACTTCCTGATCCAAATCCTTGTGAAGGCTTGTTAGTAGAGAACCCTGACAAAGATTTTTACCGCTCCCCCCGGGAGCGGTTTTTTTTACCCCTATACCGGACCAGGATCGTCAACCCGGCGATCAGCAAGGCAATTCCTGCGGCGATCAACCACGAATTTGAGTTCTCCGTTCCGTGGTAAAATAAGTCCTGCGATAGCGGGGCAACCGTTCCCTGGTAATTCAATGCAGCCCAATACCAGGGCAGCTTCTCCAGATAGGGGACGGCAGGGTCTTCCAGCCAGGACTCTTTTGCGCGATGCAATGCTTCTGGCGGCGGATCGCCGGTTCGAAGATTGCGATAAAATACCGTCATCAGCCGCGCTGCGGCTTCGTCATGGACATCCCACCAGCCGGCGATCACGCCGTTTGTCCCGGCTCCCGTGAAGGCGCGGGCCATACTTTGAATACCTTCCCCGACGATCAGTTTTCCGTCTCCGGTCCGGCAGGCGCTCAACACGACCAGGGTGGGGTGGTGAGGCTGGGAGGATAGTTGGAAGATGTAAAAGGGATGGTCGTACAATGCTATCGTGGGTGCGTGGGTGCTATCCGTCCTGCTAAACGCATGCGAGCTCACGTGCACGACGGCTGCTTGCTGCAGTGCGGTCTGGAAGGCGGATGCCGTAGCCTGGCTGTCTGCAAAGAACGATCCTCCCTGCATCGACCGCGAGATCCCTTCCTCTTCCTTCCGGACCGCCCCGAGTGAGACCTGTCCCCGGCGGCCGTCACCTATGAAAAATCCGGCAAAACCGTGTGGGTTGCCTGACGGTCGGGAAGTCAGCTTGAGCGTCGCGATCGACCACGCGTAAGAAATGGAGCATTCGCGCAGGACAAGCGGCCATTGTGCCGGCGAGGGCGTATAAGCGGCACGACAGGGCAACGCATCCACCGGCAGCAGATCCAGTGCTCCGTCGGGGATGATGATATAGTGCCGGTGCGGGACCAAGGGATGAGCGCCAAAGATATTCTCCCAGGTAGCATAGCCCTGATCGAAATAAGCCCGCGGATGATCGATCATAT
>DATNBP010000135.1:0-6235 GCA_035572015.1 Puia sp.
ATGGGGATGTTTGGGTTCCAGACGACCATAAGGGGACACATGCTCCACATTGGGATGTACAATGGAAAAGCGGAAAAGATTATCATACCGTGTATCCCGCAGTCCAAACCGCCACAGTAGCCGTTGTCGGAACCGCAATTCTCATAGGCCTTTGGGAGGGCACCAAATGGACTATTGCAGTGCTTGGAGCAGCGGAAACAGGAGGCGCGACGCTAGCTTTGACGGCTATTCCATAACAAATCACAAATTATGATTGAATTTAAGAGGGGTGTTGAAATAATACTACCATACGATAGAAAAAACTATTTAGGTTACCAAGCCGATACTGATTTTTCTGTCAAATGGTATGGCGTATCCTTTCAGGTGGTTGATATCGCCGATCAAAAAGATGCCAATTTTGAACAATACCTGGAAATGTACGAACCGCTATTCAAAAATATAGTATTATATTTCGATAAGTTCTCGTCTTGGATTGTGAGCCATGATGCGGATGACGTACCTTGGTTTCCCAACGACCATAATAATTTATCTGACTTAAGAACGTTGTTTAAACGGAATAAAGTCGCAGATACGTTCAGTGGTGCGATAGCTTTTTCCACTTCTGACTTGATAGCATATTCGAGGGAACTGATATCGTATCCCTATATAGTAACAGGGAGGAAAGGTGTGTTATATCGAGACTTGGATATCTCACACTCCGAATTGCCGTCTATCATAAGAATATCCGGTCATTTGAATATCGATTTTGTGAGTACCGATAGGGAATATTTTGAAAAAATAAGGCATGCTGATTTTGCCAGCGGATTTGAGGCAAAAGAATACCGAGGAAATTAGCTTATCGCTATGTGTGACCTGAATACGCCGATGTAATTGACCATAGCCGGCCAATTTTAGCTGACCACTTCGGCCGGTATAAAATGATCATGCTAAATACTGAAGCGGCGTTTTATTGGCGATGCTGTCCATGGAGGGGATATCGACTCTTTGGCTGCAGGGAGGTGAGGCCGGCCTAAGAAGAATGGTTAACACAAGAAATAGTCTATGCATCCAGTGTGGGTTTTTTCGCGTTAGTTGCCGCTCCGCCCTCATTCCGTCCTCAGACTCTCCACCGGGTTCATCAGCGCGGCTTTTAGTGACTGGCAGCTCACCGTGAGCAGGGTCAGCAGCAGGATACCGGCGCTGGAGGCGGCGAAGATCCACCAGGAAAGGGGCGCCCGGTAGGCATAGCCGCCGATCCATTGGTGCATCCCATATCGCGACAAGGGCACGGCGATGAGGATCGAGATGGCCGTGAGCCCGAGGAACTCCCTCGACAGCAAGCCCCAGAGGCTAAGGACACCGGCGCCAAGGACCTTGCGGACGCCGATCTCCTTGGTCCGCCGCTCGGCCACAAAGGCGGCGAGCCCGAAGAGGCCCAAACAGGAAATGAAGATAGCGAATCCGGCGAAGACGGCGGCAAGATCGCCCACACGTTCCTGCGCCGCGAACTTGGCGGCATACTCCTGGTCGACGAAGGTGTAGAGGAAGGGACTGGCGGGGTTGTATTTTTTGAAGATGGGCTCCATGCGCGCAAGAGCGGCACGGGTGGCGAGACCGGGAGATATCCGGACGATGATCTTCCCGGTATACCTGCCGCCGACAAAGACAGCGGGCATCACCGTGTCGTAAGGGGACGCGTTCACGATATCGGCGACCACACCGATGACATGATACGGCGCACCAAACAATCTAACCGTCAACCCCACCGGATCTTTCACGCCCATCTCCCTCACGGCTTTCGCACTCAGGACGACGGCATTGCTGTCGGTCGGGTAGTCGCGCGAAAAGTCCCGGCCGGCCACAATATGCCAGCCGATGGTATGGCCATAGTCCGGGGTGACGTCGACGTTGTTGAAGGTCGTGGCGATCTGATCGGGACGCTTCCCGGGCCATTCGAGCCCATTGCCATCCGCAAAGTTGGTGAGAGCCATATCGGATGCGGCGACGTCGGCGGCGACTCCGGCCTGTATCAGCTCGGTGCGAAGGGCCTCATAGTGCTGACGGATCTCGGGCGTGTTCATGTCGACCGTGAGGAGGCCGTCGCGGGTATAGCCGACGGGCCGGTCTTTTGCAAACAGGATCTGGCGGAAGACAACGATCGTGCAAATGACGAGCGTGAGCGAGACGGTGAACTGCAACACGACCAGGATCTGTCTCGGCAGCGAGGCCAGGCGGCCGGCCCTGAACGACCCAAAGCCCCCCTTCAACACCCGTACGGGATTGAAGCGGGAGAGATAGAAGGCGGGATAGCTGCCGGCCAGCAGCCCCGTGATCAGCGCGAAGCCAAGGAGCGCCAGCCAGAAAAGCGGCTCGGCCCACGGGATCCGCATCTCCTTTGCCGCCAGCCGGTTGAAGAAAGGCAGGACGATCTGCACGAGGAGAAGCGCCGCCGCGGCCGCGAGGAGCGCCACCAGCACGGATTCGCTCAGGAACTGAACGATGAGCTGACTCGTTCGCGAACCCATGGTCTTTCGGATGCCCACTTCCCTGGCGCGACGCTCACTGCGAGCCGTCGAAAGGTTCATGAAGTTAATGCAGGCCAGGAGAAGGACGAATACGCCGATCGCCCCGAACAGCCAGACAAACCGGATCGGACCGCCATCGGGCCGGCCGTCCTTAAATTCGCTCCAGAGATAGGCCCGGTCGAGTGGATAGATCAGGGCATCCTCATGGTACAGCTTGATATGGGGGCTCGGGATATGCCTGATGCGTGCGGTGGCTTCCCCGGCCGTGACGCCCGGCGCCAGCTCCACGTAGAGATTGCCGTTGTGATCGTCCCAATCGGTGCCGGTGTTCAGGTATTTATTGATCCGGTTGTCCCAGGGAAGGACAGCCTGGAGACCATGGAACCTGCTGTTGCGCGGCAGGTCCTCGTAAACGCCGCCGACCCTGAACTCGACCTCGTTGCCGCCCTTCACGGTCTTGCCGATGGGGTCGGCTCGGCCGAACAAGGCGGTTGCCAGGGATTGGGAGATCAGCGCCGTGGATGGGTCCTTTGCCGAGGCAACGTCCCCGCGGACAAAACGAAAACCGAAGATCTGCGGCAGCGCCATCTGCGCCCAAAGGGACTTGCCCGTCACCACGCGGTCGTGGTAACTCCAGATGGCGTCGAACGGGGAACCGTTCGTGAGCGCAGTACGGGTGAAGAGATCGGTATACTGGCTGAACGCCTTGCCCCAGGGCATGGCAATGACGTCATCGGTGCCGCTCTTGTCACCCAGGTGGCCGTAATGCATCGCGATGCCGATCCGCTGGTGATCGGGCGCAAAGCGGTCGACGCTGAGCTCGTCGGTGATCCAGAGGGCGATGAGGAGCGTGAGCGCCATTCCGGCGGTGAGACCGGCGATATTGATGAAGGAATAGACCTTGTTCTTGCGAAGGTTGCGGAGGGCGATAAGGAGGAAGGTTCTGAACATGCTTTTTGAGTGTTTGGGATCCGAGGGGTGGCCGCCAAAAGAGTACCGCTTTTGTTAAAGGTTCGTAATCAAGTGGGTGCGATTTGTTGGGGTTTCGGATTGTCCGGTTTGGGGACAGGGGTTGTCGCGAAAGCGGACAGGTCACTTTCTTTTCCAACTGTTCCAGCTTTAATAAAAAGTCTTTATAATTGAGCAGCAGTTCCCGCATCCGGGTAAAAATCCGGATCACCTGGATATTGACCTTGATGGCTCTCGCGCTGTTGAGTACACTCGATAGCATCGCTACTCCCTGCTCGGTAAAAGCCATCGGCATGTAGCGGACGCCGCCCCAGCTTGAGGCGCCAATTTGGCTCCTCAAGTTTTCGAACTCCTCCTGAGTCAGCACGAACATAAGGTCGTCCGGGAAGCGGTCTATACAAGCCAACTGGCGAATGGTCTTGGCGGACAGAATGAGGGGGGTGCGTCTCCCCTGACCACTCTCAAACCTCCGCCTGACCGCCGTCACCGGCCGGGGCGCGCATAAAGGATACCTTCGGTGGGGAGGTCATTTTTATGCCAAAAAAGGTAATCATCATCGGCGGCGGGGTCGCGGGGCTCGCGGCGGGAATATATGGACAATTGAACGGGTTCGACACGGAGATCATCGACATGCATATCCGGTGCGGTGGCCAGTGTACCGCCTGGTCACGCGAGGGCTACCGTTTCGACAACTGCCTGCACTGGCTCGTGGGCACGGCCTCGGGGCCATTCCACGATCTTTGGAAGGAGACCGGCGTCCTGAACGGGGACACGCGCGTGCTTGACCACACGGTCTACCTGAAACTCAGGGACATGCAGGGCAACGACTTCGTGATCTACGCCAATATCGACAAATGGGAGGAATACCTCCTGGCGCACTTCCCGGAAGACGAGGCGGCCATCCGTCGCATGTGCCACGACATGCGAAAGGCCAGTTCCTTCGAATTGCTGACCGATCCGCCGGCGCTCCGGTCCTGGACGACCTACCTGCGGGCCGCGAGGCGTATGCTGCCCGCCCTCGGCGTCTTCATGCGCTACCGCAAGAGGACGGCGCGCGAATACTTCGACGACCTGAACTTCCGGAACCTGCGGCTCCGCACCGCGCTGTACGATCTGTTCGGCGACAACGGTTTTTCCGCAGTCGTCTTCCTGATGATGCTGGGCTGGTTCCATCAAAAAAATGCTGGCTATCTGATCGGCGGCTCACTCGCCGTGAGCGACGCCATGACGGCAAAATATCAATCGCTGGGCGGCCGGGTGACCCTGGGTCGGGCGGTGAAACACATTCTTGTCTCGGAGGGAATGGCCGTCGCGGTTATCCTGGAAGACGGTCGCGAGATGAGGGGCGACTATATCATCAGTGCGGCAGATGGGCATTCCACGCTCTTCGACATGCTCAAGGGAAAGTTCCTTTCCCGCCCCATCCACGACGCCTACAGTACCTGGCCGCTGTACACTCCGCTGGTGCAGGTGTCGTTCGGGATCGACCGGCCGCTTCCCGCCAGCTCTTCCATCGAGGTCTTCCTCGCTCCGGGCCGCACGATCGGATCAACCGCCCTCGAAAGGTCATATACGCTGATGAATTATTCCTTCGATCCCACCGCAGCGCCCGAGGGTAAGTCCGTAGTGGCCCTTCGGTTCGAGAGCCCCTGGGCGCTTTGGGACGGCGTGGACGAGACCGCCTACCGTCTGGAGAAACAACGGATCCTCTCCGACGCCACCGCCTTGCTGGAACGTCATTATCCCGGCATCCGGTCCTCGATCGAGGTCACGGATGTGTCGACGCCGCGCACCACCAGGCGGATCACGGGCGTCTGGAAAGGCGCCTATGAAGGATTTCTGCCGACCAATGTGAATTTCTACCGAACACTGCCGATGACGGTCCCGGGCCTGAAGAACTTTTATATGGCCGGACAATGGCTGTCGCCCGGCGGCGGGTTGCCGCCTTCCGCGCTGTCGGGGAAATGGGCGATCCAGCTGATATGCCGGAAGGAGCGCAGGACGTTCAGGACACAGGAGGCGGTTATGGCGATAGCGGAGTGAGATGGCTATTCCGGCCGCTCCGTCTGCATCAGGGTGCGCTTGTCCCCCTCGTCGTCCATTTCCATCCCGCCCTCGACCTTTCGCCAGTCGATATTCCGATGGAACTTCTTCATCGCGGCGTCGGCATCGAACACTTCGCGGGAGGGGATGAGTGTGCGGTAGGGCGTGTAATCGGGTTTGGCGGTAAAGAAATCCTGAAGGACGGTGGCCGTGGCGTCGTATTGGTTGACGTAGGGCACATTCAGGATGTTGTAGATCATCTTGAGGATCGAGCCGAAATTCGCATGTTCGTGCGAGATATACCCGTGTTTGACGTAGGGGCCCGCGAGCAGAAGGAGGCTGCGGTGCGCATCGATATGGTCGACGCCGCCCTGGGGATCGTCTTCGGTGATGATGACGAGCATGTGTTTCCAGTACGGTGTGTGCGAGAGGAAGGTGAGCATGCGGCCCAGCGCGAGGTCGTTGTCGGCGACGTAGGAGTGGTAGAAGGGGTAGCCTTCGGTGGGGCGGGGGCGGTCGGTATGATCGTTTGGGAGCTGAATGGTGATCAGGGAGGGCATGGTGGATTTGCCGGTGAGCCACATGCGGGTGAACTCGGTTTCGAACTGGCGGACGCGGAACTGGTCGGGGATGTGGGTGTTGAAGCCGGCGTAGTTGTGGCTGGTGCGCGGCCACAGCGCCTTTTGCATCGGGACCATCACGGCATGACCCGACCCGGT
>DATNBP010000136.1:0-3872 GCA_035572015.1 Puia sp.
TATTGGCGAGCAGGATCGGATTTTGATGCAGCGCTGCGGTCACGCGCTCGAGGTTGGCGGCCGCGTCCCGGCGGCCCCTACCCGGGCGGATAACCGAAAAGAATTCAACGAGGAAATCCAGCCCTGCCGCGCTGTCGGCGGCGGAGATGACAGTGCTCCGGCCGGAGGCGCTGTCGATGAAGTCGGGCTGGTTTTTTCTTTTACGGGCAAACATAAATGGTGTTTACAGGAATTCTCCGCCGGCCATTACCCGGCCGACGGGATTGGAGCCAAACGAATACGGCAGCCAAGCCAGAGAAGGAATGGGCCTGGTGACGATCAGGTTCGCCAGCTTCCCGGGCGCGATGCTCCCCGCTTCCCCGCCGAGGGACATGGCAAATGCGCCGTTGATCGTAGCCGCATTGACAGCCTCCTCGGGGAGCATCTTCATACCGATACAACTCATGGCTACCACGAGGTTCATGTTCCCGCTGGGTGACGAGCCGGGGTTGAAGTCCGAAGCCAGGGCGATCGCACAGCCGGCATCGATCAGTTCCCGCGCCGGCTGGAAAGGCATCCGGAGAAAAAAAGCCGCGGTCGGTAGCAGCGTGCCGATCGTATCGCTTGCGGCAAGCGCGCAGATCGAGTCGGCATCCATGGTTTCCAGGTGATCGACCGAGACGGCGCCCAACTTTATTCCTGCCTGCACGCCGCCCGAAGCGTGCAGTTGGTTCGCATGGATCTTCGGTTTCAGACCGCATCTGAGGCCCGCCCGGACGATCTCTTCCGTCTCCGGCACGGAAAAGAACCCCTCCTCGCAGAATACATCGATATAATCGGCCAGTTTCTCCCGTGCGATGACCGGCAGCATCTCCCCGATGATCAGCCGGATGTAACCGGCATGGTCGTCCCGGTACTCCGCCGGGTAGCTGTGGGCTCCGAGAAAGCTGGACCGCACGGGAATAGGCGCCTGTTCCCGCAGCCGCCGGATGACCCGCAGCATCTTCAACTCCCCTTCTACCGTCAGGCCATAACCGCTTTTGATCTCGATGGCGCCGGTGCCCAGCCGCATGAGCTCCTGCAACCGCTGCCAGGCGTCCGCAAACAACCGGTCTTCCGAAGTCCCGGCCAGCTCCCGTGCGGAATGAAGGATCCCGCCGCCGCGCGCGGCGATCTCAGCATAGCTAAGGCCCCGGATCTTGTCCACGAATTCGGCTTCTCTGCTTCCCGCGAATACAAGATGCGTATGGCTGTCGCACCACGCGGGCAACACGAATCTGCCGGTGGCGTCGATGAGCCGGGATTCCCAACGGCTTTCATCGTCACCGCCATGTATCCGGCCCTCCCCCGCGATCCAACGCCGCAACCGGTCGGGCATGGCAGTCATCGGTCCGCATTCCGCGATCCGGTCTCCCTCGGTCAGCACCCATGCGTCGGCCGTACAGGGGAGATCCGCCAGTTCTGCGCCCCGCAGCAGCCGCGCTTCCCGCCGGGTATTCACCAATTGTTTGATATTGTAGATCAGCCTCGATCCGGACATGCCGAAAGATAGGCAATTCCGATCAACGGCCGCAGGCGTGTCATAAAAAATCGGCCTTGTCAAGTTTGCGGCCGATCCGGCAGGCCGCATTGATCAGCCCGACATGACTGTATGTCTGGGGAAAATTTCCCCATTGCGAGCCGTCCGGTGTGGCATCCTCGCTGAAAATGCCGAGGTGATTGCTGAACGTCAGCAATTGATCGAGATGCCGGATCGCATCCTCGACGCGGCCCACGCAAGCGAGTGCATCGACATACCAAAATGCGCAGACCAGGAAGGTGCTTTCGGGAAATCCGAAATCGTCATAGTGTTTGTATCGGTAAAAAAGGCCTTTGTCAGTCAGCAGCTCTTTTTCCAGTGCGGCAATATGGTCCCTCGCCCTTTCCGAACGGTGGTCCAGATAGTCCATGGTGATCATGGTGAGGGTGCTGGCATCGAGGTTGCCGGTGCCGATCGCCTGAGTGTACAGCTTCCTGCCGGCGTCGTAGGCGGTCTCGATCAGCTTCGCCGCGGTGGCCGCCAGGTGCCTCGCCTTGTTCATCAACGAGGTGTCGCCGAAGGTCCCGGCGATCTTTAACGCAGCCTTTGCCCCGGCCCAATGGAAAAGCAGCGTATAGGTATGTACCTGCACCTCTTTGCGGAATTCCCACAACCCGGAATCCGGCAGGGACATCGTGCGTTCGATCTGGTCCAGCAGCCACGGGATGATCTTCAGGTAGCTGTTCTTGCGGCCGAAGATCAGCCGCTTGTCCGTATAGAGCGGCAGCAGGCTGACCAGCAGTTGGCCATATACGTCGTGCTGCGCCTGGATATAGGCCTTGTTCCCGATCCGTACGGGCTGATTTCCGAGGTACCCGGGCAGGTCGAGGGTCACCTCGAAGAGCTTTTTCTCGCCGCTGATCGAATACAGCGGCTGAAGCGCATCCGTAGCCGAATGAAGGATATTGTAGAGGAAGTCGAAGTATTTTTCGAGCTCTTGGAAATGCCCGATCTGATTAAAGGCCCGAAGGGTATAGTGCGTGTCCCTGAACCAGCAATACCGGTAATCCCAGTTGCGTGTACTGTCATGGAATTCCGGAAGGCTGGTCGAGCCGGAAGCGATGATTCCGCCGGTATCCTCGAATTGGTGGAGCTTGAGCACGAGCGCCGACCGGATGATCTGTTCCTGGTAGATGTCGGGCAGATAAGAGCTTTTCACCCAGGACTGCCAATCGTCGATCGTCTTGCGCAGGAATTCCTCCGCCGTCTCTTTGAGCGGCGCCTCCAGCGGTTCGCCATATGTCAGGATCAGGTAACGATCCTGATCGAGCACGAACGATTTCTCCTTCAGGATATAGGTAAGCGGTATGTCCGTCGTGAGCCGCACTTGCTGGTCAAGGTTGAGATAGCGGATATGATTGCTGCCGATGACGGCTTCCGGCACGACCTTCCCGTAGTCTCCCCGCGGCTGGCAATTGACGGAGACCGCCGGTTCGCCCTCCAGCAGTTCGACCTTCCGGACGAGCATCAGCGGCCGGAACTGCCGCTCGTACATCCGGATCCGGGGCGCGCAGTCTTTCACAACAAATTTCCCGTCCGGCGCCGTGAATTCCGTGCAAAGCACATTCGAATTGGTTACATAATATTGCCGGACCCGGTAGTCGTCGCCCCGCGGCCGGATGCAAAAATGCCCCCCGTTCGCCTCATCCAGCAGGGAACCGAACAAAAAACTGCTATCGAACCTCGGCATGCACATCCATTTCACGTCTGCCTGCAAATCGACATACGCGAGATAGGTGCAATTGCCGATGACACCCATGTTATATTTGTGAACCGCCATTGCTTGGGATTATCCGTTTTATCGTTTGGCTTCGGTAACCGCCCGCTCCACGCCGCTTGGGGCTGCGGGCTGCATTAACACGTTCAACAGCGGCACCACCCGCTGCTGACTCATGATCGTATATTGGGCGGCCGACGCGCCGCTATTGACCTTGATGGTGTACGCTTCCCCTTCCAGCGCCTTGAACATATCTTCGTCGGTGGTATCGTCCCCCATGCACAATACGAAATCAGGGTCCTGCTCGTTGATGAGCTTCAGCGCCGTGGCGCCTTTGTCAAAGCCCGCTATCCGCACTTCCACCACCTTATTACCGTCGATCACCTGCAAGGTCGTGTTCTGGATCAGCTGCGATAACGTATTGAGCAATTCGCGCGACCGGGAGAATCCCAGCCCAGTCTGCGTGTTGCGATAGTGCCAGGCGATGGTATTCGATTTTTCTTCCACGAATGACCCTGCGCAGCGAAGGACGAACAACTGCATGACGCGCCTGATCTCGTCTTTCCAAAGGTCGGAGACGGGCACACTCTGCTGCCA
>DATNBP010000137.1:0-4718 GCA_035572015.1 Puia sp.
AAGATCCAGGACCTGGAAGAAGTGCAGCTTCCATTGAATTTTGGCGGTCCTACGGCACAGGCCTGACAGGGTGAAGTTGCGAGCCAGGGCAGCGGCGGGCTGGTGCGTTTACAAGAGTCCTTCGGCGGCGAAACTGAAATATCCTTTTGGGCTCACGATGATATGATCCAATAGCTTGATGTCCAGATAGTTGGCGCCATCTTTCAGCCGGGCGGTAAGCGTCTCATCGGCGCGGCTCGGGCGCAGGTTGCCAGAGGGATGGTTATGACCGACGATGATGTTGACGGCTTCCAGCTGAAGCGCCTTTTTGAAGATCAGCCGGGGGTCGACGTAGGTGGCCGCAATTCCGCCCTTGCTGGCATCCCGTTCGAAAAATTTCAACCCGTTGGATTGGTCGAGGTAAAGCACGGCAAACAGTTCGTTGGGATAGTGCCCGACGAGATTCTGGAGGAATTCCGCTGCAGCCTTGCAGTCTTTGAAGATCGGCTTCTCGGGCGGAAGTTCCGCGGCTTGCCGCCGGCCGAGTTCAAGGGCGGCCACGATGGCGCTGGCCTTGGCCTTCCCGAACCCCTTAAGGTGAAGATGAAGGAGGTCATGGACGGTTTGCCTGGCCAGGTTTTGGAGATTTCCGTATTCTTTCAGGACCTCCCGGGCGAGGTCCACGGCGCTCCGGTGCCGGGTCCCGTCCCGAAGGAGGATACAGAGTAGCTCGGCGTTGCTCAAGGCTTCGGGGCCCTTGAGAATCAACTTCTCACGCGGCCGGTCGTCGATCGCCCATGTCTTGATCGGGCTGCATTTTTCCGGTATGAGGGGCTCTGGAACTTGCATCTTTCAATATTAAATATTATTTTGTCAACCAGGACGGGAAAATGAAATAGCGAAGGCGTTTTCCCGTTTATCCGTACAGCTAAATCTGAGCTTGTGCTCAGCCTTTGAAAACTTTTAATCTAAAATCCAATGAAACGCTCAACCTTCAACGCGATCGGTGGCTGGCAGCCTTTATTCTTTTGCGTAGGCATGTATGTAGTCGCCCTTTTCTTTTCGATCTTCGTCTGCTCCTCTATTTTTTATGCCGTCAATTCGAAACCGGCCGCAAAGGCGGTTGAGAAGACTGCTGTCGCCAGCACTGCCAAGACGCAGCAACTGGCAGCTGTAAACTAGGTCCCCGGCATCGGTAGTCCAAGCCAAGTTATTGCAGGCCGCCCGCCCGTGCGGGCCGGCCTGTGCCTGTTTTTTCGGCTTCCCGGGGCATCGGGACGGGGATGTTTCGGGGTTCCGATGTAAGTGGAATCCTTATCTTCGCGCCATATTTTACTACATTATGCAGCACTTAGCCAAGATCTTTTCAGGGACGGGTTCGCAGTACCTGACCGAAAAAATCGCCCGGCAATTCGGTCATCCGGCGGGGGAGATCTCGATCCAGCACTTCAGCGACGGGGAAATTCAGCCCATTTTTAACGAAAGTATCCGGGGGGACATGGTTTTCCTCGTCCAAAGCACCTGTGCGCCGGCGGAAAACCTGCTGGAACTGCTACTGATGATCGATGCTGCAAGGCGAGCCTCGGCGTATAAGGTTGTGGCCGTGATCCCTTATTATGGTTACGCCCGGCAGGACCGCAAGGACAAGCCTCGCGTCGCGATTGGTAGCAAATTGATAGCCAACATGTTAGTTTCGGCGGGTGCAGACCGGATCATCACGATGGACCTGCACGCGCCGCAGATCCAGGGTTACTTCGATATTCCGGTGGACCACCTCGACAGCTCCGCGATTTTTATCCCTTATATTGAGCAACTGAAGATGGAAAATCTTACCTTTGCGGCCCCCGATGTGGGCAGTGCCAACAGGGTCCGGGAGATCGCCAGCTATTTCAATGCGGAAATGGTGATTTGCGACAAGCACCGGAAGCGGGCAAACGAGATCGCCAGCATGGTGGTGATCGGGGACGTGACAGATAAGGACATTGTGTTGATCGATGATCTTTGCGATACGGGTGGAACGCTCGCGAAGTCCGCAGGGCTATTGAAGGACAAGGGAGCGAGAAGCGTCCGGGCGCTTTGTACGCACCCGGTACTCAGCGGTAATGCGTATGCGAACATCGAAAACAGCGTGTTGGAAGAACTGGTGGTTTGCGATACAATCCCGCTGAAACACCCCAGCCCGAAGATCAAAGTTTTGAGTGTGGCGGATCTGTTCGCGGTTGCGATCCGCAATGCGCATGAGAACAGGAGCATCACCGGGCTGTTCATCCATTCGCAATTGAGGAGTAAGTAGGTAATTAACAAACAAACATACAATGAAGACGATTACAATCGAAGGACAACTCAGGACCGAAATTGGCAAACAAGCCACCCGCCAACTTCGCTCTGAGGAGAAAGTGCCCGGTGTAATTTACGGGGGTGCAAAGGAGGTCAATTTCTCGGCTCCTGCGACTGCGTTCAAGACTCTGGTGTACACACCGGATTTTCAGCTGGCAGAGATCAACGTAGGCGGGAATGCGTATAGGTGCATTCTGAAGGATCTGCAATTCGACAAGGTGACGGATGACCTGATCCACGCAGACTTCCTGGAACTGGTGGAAGACAAGAAGGTGATTGCGACGATCCCCATCAAGTTCACCGGGGCCGCCAAAGGCGTCAAGGACGGGGGAAAGCTGATCACCAAAATGAAGGCCCTGAAAGTAAAAACTTACCCGAAGTTCCTGAAGGAGAATATCGAAGTCGACCTCACGGAACTCGAACTGAACGGCAACGTTCGCGTGGAAGACGTCAAGGCCGACAACTATGAGATCCTGAATTCGCCGCGGATCCCGATCGCATCGATCGTACTGACGCGTCAACTGAAGCAGGAAGAAGCTGGCACGACGGCTCCGGCCGCCGGTGCCGCACCGGCTGCTGCGCCTGGCGCCAAACCTGCTGCGGGTGCACCTGCCGCCGCTCCTGCCGCTGCAGGTGCTGCTGCAAAACCTGCGGGCAAGAAATAATTTTATTCTTAGTGGGGACCCGGTTATACAATAACCGGGTTTTTGCTATAATAGCAGGCCAGTGCCAAGCAAGTATCTGATAGCCGGCCTTGGGAATATAGGTGCCGAGTATGCCGGCACGAGGCATAATATTGGGTTTGAGGTCCTGGATGCGCTGGCGGCCAGGCACCAGCAGGTCTTCGCCGTGGAGCGGCTAGCCGAGCAGGTGGAGATCCGGTGGAAGGGAAACCTGCTGATCGGGATCAAACCCACCACCTACATGAACCTGAGCGGCAAGGCGGTAAAATACTGGATGGATAAGGAGGGGATCACCGTGGACCGTATCCTGGTGGTGATGGACGAGTTGGCGTTGCCGCTCTCCCGTTTCCGGCTGCGTCCCGGAGGGAGCGATGCCGGGCATAACGGGCTGACAAGTATCCAGGAGGTGCTGGGAACGCAGGGTTATGCGCGGCTGAGATTTGGGATTGGCAACGATTTCCCGCGGGGAAGGCAGATCGACTACGTCCTGGGACGATGGAAGCAGGAGGAACTGCCGCTTGTCCGGGAAAAGGTCGAAAAGTCGGTCGATTTGATCGAAAGCTTTGTCAGTATTGGGATTGAGCGGACAATGAACCTGTACAATAATTTAGAGTTTACACTATGATTTATTAGCCGGAATCTTTATTTTCGTGCTAATATTGTAAGCGTCCATAATGAGTAAGTATTTTGATATTCAATATTCCTATGGAGTATCCGGGTCTTTCCAGGCCAAAAAAGTGAAAACTTGACGTAAGCATTTTATCCGGCCGCCGACCGGCGGTTTGTGATTTTAACTTGTTGCGTGAGATGTGCTAATTTATTTTGAAGCGGATATCTCTCGCATATAAAAACCCTTATTGAATATGAAAATATTCTGTGTTGGCCGTAACTATGTGGCTCATGCGAAGGAATTGAACAACGAAGTTCCTGAAGAGCCCATCATATTTATGAAGCCAAAGAGCGCATTGCTCCAAGCCCACACTCCCTTTTATTACCCGGAGTTCACCAATGAGCTGCACTATGAATGCGAGCTGGTGCTCCGGATTTCCAAGAACGGGAAATATATCCAGGACCGGTTTGCCAGCAAATATTACGATGCTGTCACTGTCGGCGTCGATTTCACGGCCCGCGATATCCAGACCGAGCTGAAAGAAAAAGGGCTTCCCTGGGAAAAAGCCAAAGCCTGGGATAACTCGGCGGCGATAGGGAAATGGATACCCTTGCAGAATATCAAGAACAAGAAGGATATCAATTTCTGCATGTACAAGAACAAGGAGCTGGTGCAACAGGGGAACTCGAACCTCATGATCAACGGATTCGACAAGATCGTAGCCTATATCTCCAACTATTTCTCGGTCAATATCGGGGACCTCGTCTTTACCGGGACGCCGGCGGGTGTAGGCGAGTGCGTCGTCGGAGATGAATTGGAAGGGTTTATCGAAGACGACAGTCTGTTCACGATAGAGATCAAGTAACCCTCCGACCTCCGAATCCATGATTACCGTCGACATCCTGCTGAAAGCCTACCGGCTGATGAGAGCCGCGGTTGAAATGGCGGCCATATATGAAAGGAACCGGCCGGTCTGCAAATATGTTCATTCCACTTCCCGAGGTCACGAGGCGATACAATTGGCGACAGCTTTCCATCTACAGCCCTGTGACTGGATCAGCCCCTATTACCGGGATGAAAGCGTGCTGCTGGGACTGGGCTTCTCGCCT
>DATNBP010000138.1:0-8963 GCA_035572015.1 Puia sp.
CCGTTACCCTGGTCGACCACGGGGCCGGGCCCGACTTTATCGGGAAGTGGAAAAAGAAGACGGACGGCAAGCTGGACATGAGGGACTACATCAGGTTGGCGGATGCGGGAATCCAACCCTCGTAAGCATTTTTCAACACAAGTAAGAAATTCCAAATGCCGTCAACCGACGGCCAGGACAAGCTTTTTCACAAAAAAACATATATCATGAAACGGATATTTTTATCTGCCCTCCCGATGATCGCACTGGCGACGATGCTGTGGACCACTGCCGGGGCACAAGACAAGACAAGGGACCCGGGTGAAGACGACGACTGGTCGATGAGCAATTTTGCCGATAACCCGGGACTTTGGAGCGCTGTCATTCACGGCGACAAGGTGCGGATCGAATTCGGAGGGATGCACTGGAGTTCCACCGCGACGTTTGATTTGTCCGAACTGGGAACCCTGCCCACGGGCAAGCCGGGCGCCTTTACGGTCAGGCGGGATGCGGGTACGGTGACTTTTAACGGCAGTTTCGACGGAAACCGGGGCCATGGCACCTATGCCTTCGAGCAGGACGCTGGGTTCCGGTCCTACCTGGCGCAGGAGGGATTTTCGGATGTTTCGGATAACCTGATGATCCACCTGTATTTCACGAATATCAACAAGGCCTGGTTCGGATATGTGAGGCAGAACGGCTATACGGGGATCACGATGGAGGAACTGAAGAGGCTGGCGACCCGCGATATGAACCAGGAACACCTGGCCAAATATATCGACGTGTTCAAAAAAGACAATTACGGACACGTCTCCCTCGATATGATCGTCAGGCTTTGCGACCATGGCGCCACCCCGACCTTCATCAACCGGATCCGCGACCTCGGTTATACCGATCTGTCACTGGAGACGGCCGTCAGACTGGTCGATCATGGCGTCAATGCCGACTTCATAGAGGATATGAAGAAGGCCGGGCAGAAAAACCTGTCCCTCAACGAGGCGATCGAGCTGCGCGACCACGGCGTAAGCGTCGAGTACATCCACGGGCTGGCGGACGCGGGTTATCCGAACGTAACGCCGCAGGAGGCCCGGGAGCTCGTGGACCACGGCGTGCAAGCCGATTTTATTAAGGAAATGCGCGAGCTGGGGTTCAAGGACATGAGCCTGGATGACGCGCGGCGCCTGGTGGACCACGGGGTGAGCGTGGATTTTGTCAAGCGGATGCAGGACAAAGGCCTCAAGAACCTGTCGCTAAACGAATATATCCGGCTAAGGGACGGAGGGATGTAAGGCGACCTTACTTAAAAGAGCAGTCGGGAATGTGATCGTTCACCATCCCGACTGCCTGCATGTAGGCATAGCAGATCGTCGTTCCGAAAAATTTAAATCCGCGTTTTTTCATGTCCCTGCTGATGGCGTCGGAGACCGGCGTGCTGACGATGGGTTGGGTAGAATGGTTGACGAGCGGTTTCCCACCGGGCATGTGACTGTATAAATAGTTATAAAAGCTCCCATACTCCTTTTGCACCTCGAGGAACAGCTGGGCGGTCCGGATGGCGCCGCGGATCTTCAGCTTGTTGCGGATGATGCCCTCGTCGGCCAGGAGCCGCTCGTAGTCAGCCTCGGTGAAGCCGGCGACTTTTTTCGCGTTGAAGTTGGCAAAGGCTTTCCGGTAATTGCCGCGCCGCCGCAAGATCGTGATCCAGCTCAGGCCGGCCTGGGCGGATTCAAGGATCAGGAACTCGAAAAGGGTCTTTTCGTCTGTCGTGTGTCTTCCCCATTCTTCGTCGTGGTATTTTTGGTACAGCGGGTCGTTGCCGGGCCAGTGGCAACGCCGGATCGTGGTCGCGGGCATTTTTTTCGCCAAATATACGGTGTTGCGCGCGGCGGCGGGGTGTTATCCGGCGGCCGCTGAGGTGCTCGCGGCATTTGGCGGCCTCAGGCGGCGCGGGGTGTTATCGGGAGGCGCGGGCGCCTATGGCACCAAAACCATCTTTCCCAACGTGTGCCGTTTGGCCACTTCGCGGTAAGCGTCGCGGACCTGGTCGAGATGGTAGACCTTCTGGATCGGGACCTCAAGGTCGCCTTCGTCGATCATCCTGGCCAGTTGCAGGAGCACCTCGGGTGTGGCGGCATCCGCATTTCCCGCCGTGCGGACGTGGTGGCGCCGGGCCGCGACAAAGTCGATGATGGTATCGATCCTGTCGGGCTGGACGCCGAGACGGATCGCGAGATCGACATAACCGCCGCCAAAAGTATCGATGAACGCGTCGACGTGTCCGTGTGAAACATCACGGATATGCTTCTCGACGTCGTCACCATATTCGATGGGGATGATGTCCTGTTTTTCCAGCCAGGCGTGGTGGTTGCTGCTGGCAAGTCCGATGACACGCGCCCCGAGATTGCGCGCCAGCTGTACACAGATCGATCCCACCCCGCCGGCGGCGCCAGCGACCACGACGATGTCGTTTTGCTGAACGTTGACGGCCTTCACCGCTGCAAATGCGGTCGTCCCGGCTACGAAAAGTGCGCCGGCCTGTTCCCAGGAAACGCCCTCGGGCCGGTGTATGATGTGGTCTGCGTCAGCCAGGATATACTCCGCCTGAGCCACCCGGTCATTGGTAAACCCGATCACCTCGTCACAGGGCGCAAAACCTTCCACTTCGCTACCCAGTTTTTCGATGACGCCGGCAAAATCGCTGCCCTGCCCGGAGGGAAAGGTGGCGGGCCATTTCTCTGCCATCTTGCCTTCCCGGATCGCTGCTTCGCCGGGGTTGATCCCGGCCGCCCGCATTTTCACCAGGACCTGGCGGGCATTGGGTATGGGAACGGGGACATCGGAGAGGTGCAATACATTCACGCCACCATATTCATCGAATCGCACCGCGCGGTATTTCTTCATAGAAGCCATAAGAGAATTGTTTCAGCAACGTACGCAAAGCAAAGGCCAGCGGACGGAGGCGGCAAAAAAAAGAAGCCCGGATGAAAATCCAGGCCGTTGCTAAATTCCAATATCCTATTAAGAGTCGCAATGAATTAGATCAAAATCCGAGCCTTTGATAAACAATTAACATATCCGCCGGATTCAATCTATACAACAAATTGATAATGTTCGACTAAATAATTCGAAATCATATTTTTCCTGGTATGCCGCATAGTTGTTCCGGGAAAAAGCTTCCACAAGTTGGGGGGATTGAGTATCGAATTGATAGGGATGGGGAGGCGAAATCGAACTTTGAAATCGGCCGGAGTCCGCGCTGGGCGGCGAATTCGCGTATCCCGTCGGAGCAATTGGCTTCGAGGGGCATGGTGGAGAAATAAAGAGGCCGTCTTCCAACCCACAGGAGACAGCCTCTTTTATTACGGGTCAAGATTGACAGTCGGTACGGAGGAACATATATTAATACGGTGCGATATAGGTAAAGGTTTTCCCGTTCTTGCTCAACACCCAAACTGCCTTGAAATAATAGTAGCCGGAGCCGGGGCAGCCGGTCGGATCGCCATTGGAGTCAAGGCCATAGGTAATCGTAAGCGTCAGGGCCGGCCGGGTGGTGATGATCTGCCCGCTGGTCAGGCGCCAATCGCACGACTGCTCAATGACCATGGGTTGCGAGATCCGGGTCTCGAACTCGTTCCCGAAGCGGTTCACGCCCCAGATGGCCACGTCGTTGTTGGCGCCGTCCGAATGGGTGCCGGTGGTCGTGACCACGACGCCGTCATTGTAGGTAAAGTCGCGTTGCCTGGCCACGCTCCAGACGCGGGTGGCGCTGTCGGCAAACAGGATCGTCACGCTGTCGGCGCTGACGGTATGGGTAATCGTGCCAAGGGTAGCGAGGTCTTTCAACAAACCGCCGGTGACGTTGGTGTAGATGTACGTTCCGTTCAGGGTGATAGTTTTATCGTCCCTCAGCCTGGTGATCTTCAGGCTTTCGATGTCGACGGTCACCACAGCGCCTTTATCGCGCCAGTGCGTCCCGACGGGAATGGAAATGACGACAGTGCCGGTGCGGGTGCGGTTGCCGCGGCAGTTCAATCCGTCATAGGTAATAACGATCTGACGAAGACCGTTTGCCGTGTCCTCGGTGACGGTGGCGTCGCAAATGCCGAGGTCGAGATTGAGGGATCCGCCGCCGCCATCGGTGACGACCCCGGCCTGATAGCTGGCAGCTCCGCTAAAGGCCGCGGAAGCGTTGAGACTATTATTGGCATCGTCGGCGACCGCGTCCAGTTCATTGGAGACCTGGGTGACATCGTCCGACTGGGTCTGGACCTGTGCAGTACTGGTTCCGTCGTTATTGGCGGCAGAGCCGGAAGTACTGTTTTGCTTTGTGCAGGCAACGATCAATCCCGTGGCGGCGACGACCGTGGCCAGCAATACCTGTTTTGTTTTCATGTAGTGTGTTTTAACAATTGCTGATGAATTACGGTTCTGATCGAGGTTGAACGGGTGAAGTTTAACCGTGGCGATATATATATTTTTTATTTTATAAAAAGTTGCCGGATTGGTTAAACTTATCGGATTTTTGCTGGTCTCAGGCCGCTCCGGAAACCGAATTAATAATTGCTGCACAACGGACTATGGATCACCAGAAGCACATGAACAACCTGTCCACCGCGGGACTGCTCGTAGCGCTGGGCATCATTTACGGGGATATCGGGACTTCGCCGCTCTATACCTTTCAAACGATCCTCACGGAAGGGGGCGAGGCCAACCGGCTGCTCGTGCTGGGCGCGATCTCCTGTGTGTTCTGGACCCTGACCCTGCAGACCACCTTTAAGTATGTGCTGATCACGCTGCAGGCGGACAACCACGGGGAGGGCGGCGTCTTTTCCCTGTATGCGCTGGTGCGGCGCTATAGCAAGACCTTATTTTATATCGCGATCATCGGCGCGGGAACGCTGCTGGCGGACGGGATCATTACCCCGCCGATCACGATCACCTCGGCGGTGGAAGGCCTGAGCATGGTCAAGGGTATGGAGCAGCATATCGCAGCCGGGAACACCCTGACGGTGGAGATCGTTATGGTGATTCTGCTGCTGCTGTTCATTTTCCAGCGTTTCGGCACCAGGATCGTGGGCGGTTCCTTCGGGCCGGTGATGTTCTGCTGGTTCTTTATGATGGGGGCGCTGGGTTTAAACCAGGTGGTCCGCAACCCGATCGTGCTCGAGGGTCTCAGCCCGGTATACGGGATCGAACTGCTGACGACGCACAAGGGCGGCTTCTGGTTGCTGGGGGCGATCTTCCTTTGCACGACCGGGGCGGAGGCGCTATACTCGGACCTGGGGCACTGCGGCCGCCGCAACATCCGGGTAAGTTGGATGTTCGTGAAGACGACGCTGGTGCTGAATTATCTCGGCCAGGGCGCATGGGTGCTGGCTCAGCGGGATGCCGGGGGCCTGGGGGCGGGTCTTCACGGGATCAACCCCTTTTTCGCGATCGTGCCGCAGGGATTCCTGTTGCCGGCCATCGTGCTCGCCACGGCCGCCTCGATCATTGCCAGCCAGGCCCTGATCAGCGGGTCGTTTACGCTGATCAACGAGGCGATGAGCCTTGGCTTCTGGCCGCGGATCAATGTCAAATACCCTTCGAATATCCGGGGCCAGATCTATATCCCGAGTATCAACTGGATCCTCTTCGTGGGGTGTGCGCTGGTGTTGCTGTATTTCCGGACCTCGGAGGCGATGACGGCGGCGTATGGGTTTTCGATCACGATTGCGATGCTTATGACGACTTTTTTGATGTTTTATTACTTGCGGTATGTCCGGAGGATGGCCTTTTGGATCGTGGGGGCGATCCTGACGATCTTCGTGTGCGTGGAGACGAGTTTCTTTATCGCCAATGCGGTGAAGATCGTGAAAAGGTTGTTCTTCCTCGTTTTCGAGATCGGCCTCATCTCCACGATGTATGTGTGGTATAATGCGCGGCGGATCACGCAGCGCTTCCTGACCTTCGTGAACCTGCCAGACTATATCCCGATGCTCGAGTCGCTGAGCCGCGACCCGTCGGTGCCGAAATACAGCTCGCACCTGGTGTATTTCACGCGTTCCGCCTATCCGAAGCTGATCGAGAAGCGGATCCTGGACTCGATCTTCGACAATATCGAGAAGAAGGCGGACCTCTATTGGTTCGTTCATATCGAACGGACGGACGATCCCTATACCATGGAGTATGGGGTTGAGGAAATCCGGGACGACAAGATCATCCGCATCGATTTCAGGCTGGGTTTCCGCGTGCAACCCAAGATCGGGCTCATGCTCCGGAAGGTGGTGCAGGAAATGATCAACAATAAAGAACTGGATATCGTCAGCCGCTACCCCGTCTTCTCGCATATCCGCCCGGCCGACTTCCGCTTCGTGATCATGAAGCGGTTCCTGTCGTACGACAACGAGTTCTCGGCGCGGGAGGGTTTCATCCTGAACGCCTATTTCAGTATTTCGAAGTTGGCGCAGTCGGATAAGACG
This sequence comes from Puia sp., assembly GCA_035572015.1. GTDB lineage: Bacteria > Bacteroidota > Bacteroidia > Chitinophagales > Chitinophagaceae > Puia. The sequence continues at coordinate 6,441 of DATNBP010000138.1, forward strand.
GCGTATGGGCTGGACAACAACCAGACGGTGGTAGAGTACGAGCCGCTGGTCGTCAACCCGGTCACGAATATCACGATGAAGCGGGCCTTTTATAAGCTGCAGGCTTCGGACGACGAAAGGAAGAAGGCGAACTGACGGTGGAAATCCGCGGGCGAATTGGTAAGGCGAAAATAAAAAGGCCGCCCCGGGAACGGGGCAGCCGTGTTCATATAACATGAAAATTAAACAAGCCTATTTCCTGAAATCGTTGATTCCGTAGAAGTAGATCTCCGAGCTACCAGGATAGACACCTTCGATCTGGAAATTGCTTCCTTGTTTTGCGAGGGCCGATTTGAAATCGTCCACGCTCTTGACGGGGATGTCCCCGACCTTCGTGATGATGAAGCCGGATTTCATATTGGTTTGGTTGGCCAGCACACCGCCGTCGTGAATATTGTTTACGACTACACCGCCGGAGATGCCGAGTTTTGCGGCGTCCTCCTTGCTGAGGTCGGAAAATTCAGCGCCCATGGAGCTGACTGCGGCCGTTGCGTTGCTGGGGAAGGTCCCGAGCTTGTCGTGGAGTTTGGCGGTTGCGGTATATTCCTTTCCGTTACGTACGTACGTGAGGTTGACCACATCGCCGGGTTTTTGACGGGCGATCAATTCGGCCAGTTCCGGGTCTTCATCTACCTTCTCGCCGTTGACCTTCGTGATCACGTCGCCCTTCTGCAGACCTGCAGCGCCCGCCGCGCCGCTCGGGTCTACTTCCATGACAAATACGCCATCCACGTTGCTGTTGATCCCCAATTCTTTCTTTTTCGCGTCATCGAGGCCTTCGGGCGCCATGCTGATGCCGAGGTAGCCTCTTTCGACCTTACCATATTTCATGATATCGCCGATGACTTTTCTCATCAGGTTCGAGGGGATGGAGTAGGCGTAGCCTGCAAATGCGCCGGTCGGGGAAGCGATCGCCGAGTTGATGGCTACCAGTTGTCCGTTCGTATTGACGAGTGCGCCGCCGCTGCTGCCGGGATTGACGGCTGCGTCGGTCTGGATAAAGGCTTCGACCGGAGCCTTGCCCTGCGTGTTGATGCCGATCTGGCGGGACTTTGCGCTGACGATCCCCTGCGTAACGGTTACATCGAGGTTGAGCGGATAGCCGATCGCCAGCACCCATTCGCCGAGTTTCACGCTGTCGCTGTTGCCGATGGGCATAACGGGAAGGTCATGACCGTCGATCTTGATCAGCGCAAGGTCGGTATTCGGGTCGGTGCCGACGACCTTTGCGGTGTAATTCGTCCGGTTGTTCAGGGTCACGGTGACTGAAGTCGCCCCGTTGACCACGTGGTTGTTGGTGACGATATAGCCGTCCTGGCTGATGATCACGCCGGAACCGGAGGCCCGTTGGTCGGGAACGCTGTAGTGGCCGTTTCCGCCGTCACCGAAGAAGTGACGGAAGAAGTCGCCGCCAAAAGGATCCTGATCCGTTGCGGGCTGGTCGGTTTGTTTAAATTTCGTAACTGTTTTAATGTGTACGACCGCGGGCACGGCGGCAGCTGCCGCCCTTTCAAAATCAATAGGTTGGGAAGCGGCGGTTCCCGAGGCGTTTGGACTGTAAAAAGTCCGGACGATAGGCGGAGCCGGGTTGTCTAAAATGGTGTTGATGGGCTTTTTCCCATTCGCCAACAGGCCGAGGCCTCCGATGGCTGCGGCGGCCCCAACGAGCGCGGCAGCCCCAAGTTTCATTTTCATTTTATTTGAGCTGTTTTTGTGATGAATCGTATTACACTTTATTAACGTAGACCTTCGTACATCGTTCGCGGCGCTTTGTTAAACAAATTATAAAGCGATGGGTGCGTGGGAGTTATGTTAACGGATGGTTAGCGCGGCGTAAAGATTGTATTAAGCGGAGGCTGGTTGCGGGCGGAAAAGGCGGCGATTCGGGTCGCCGCGAGAAAGCAAACGACGAGGCGAAGGGGGCGGCTCAGCATTTCACCGTTTTTTTCTTTTTGCCGAGGGAGCCCCGGCCGATCGCCTTTTTGATATATTCGGGCGCGAAGGGGACCTTGCAGGAAGTGCCGTCCATGATCGCTTTCACCGGCCCGACCCTCTTCGCGGTGGCGACCGCCTCCGCGGAAATCGGCTTGACATACGCGCCAAGACAGATGAGGAAGGCGTTCATCGTATACCGCACCCGGTTAGGGGCGGCGTGGATCTTCGCGGCGACGCGGGCGAGCAGGATCCTGAGGCCGGCCATGTCGAGCTTGTCATCCGGCACGAGCGTGACGATATTGGCGAGGGTGGACCAGCCCGCCGCTGCGATGTGGTCCTTCGGTGAATCGATCCATTCGAGGGCGAGCCCGTAGCCGTAAGGATTGCCGGCTGCGACCCAGGGGACGGTGTATTCACTGATGTTAGTGGAGAGCGCCTGGTTGACCCAGGAAGTAAGGTCGGCGCGGCTCATTTTTGCATCGTCGGCAATAAGGCCGGCGAAGTACATGGCATCGGCGTTGCCGGTGGCATAGAGTTCCTTGGCCAGGG
>DATNBP010000139.1:0-14253 GCA_035572015.1 Puia sp.
TGGAACGGACCGATGGGGGTGTTCGAAATGGCGAAATTTCAACACGGGACCCGCGGTATCGCCAAGGCTGTTGCAGAGGCCACGCAGAACGGGGCCTTTTCGCTGGTAGGTGGCGGAGATTCCGTCGCGGCCGTGACCCAGTTCGGCTTCGCAGACAAGGTCAGCTATGTTTCGACGGGGGGCGGCGCGATGCTCGAATATTTTGAGGGGAAGGAACTGCCGGGAATCGCCGCGGTCAAAGCCTGAACGCCTAAATCGCCTTATATGAGATCCTTGCTTGTCATCCGTGGCATCCGCCGCCTCGTGCCCGGCCTCGCCCTGGCCGGCCTCACCTTTTTTCCTGCAACTGTTTCCGCTCAGCGCCATCATGCCGGATCGCACCCGTTCGACGGGCTTGATACCGCTTTCGCCCGTGTCCTAAGGGACTGGCACGCAGCCGGCTTTGCCGTGGCGGTCGTGGATAAAGACTCGGTGGTATACGCGAGGGGATTTGGCTATCGGGATTGGGAGCATAGGTCTCCGGTTACACCCCATACCCTTTTTGCCATCGGCTCCTGTACCAAGGCCTTTACGGCATCGCTGATCGGCAAGCTGGACCACGATGGGAAATTGAATATCGACAAGCCGGTACGCGATTACTTGCCTGAATTGAAGTTTTACACCCCGGCTATGGACAACATGATCACGCTGCGCGATATGATGTGCCACCGGACCGGATTGCCCCGGCACGATCTGTCCTGGTACCTTTTTGGCACCCATGACCGGGACTCCATGATCCGCAAGATCCAATACATGGAGCCCACTGCCGGCGTCCGCGAAAGATGGCAATACAATAATTTTATGTTTGCGGCACAGGGGGTCGTCGTCGAGAAACTGACCGGAGAGAGTTGGGAACACAACGTTCGCGAAAAGCTTTTCATCCCCCTCGGCATGAATGAATCCACTTTTTATATCGCGGACATGGAAAAGAGCCCGGATGCGGCACTAGGCTATGGGGTGAAGCACGATTCCCTGATCCATAAGCTCGACTATTACCAGATCACCGCGCTTGCCCCCGCCGGCGCGATCAACAGCAATGTCCTCGATATGGCCAATTGGGTGAAGACCTGGATCCATGGGGGGAAGTTCAATGGTAAGGAGATTATCCCCGCCCACTTCGTAAGCGAGGCCATAACGGGCCAGATGGTGATCGGCGGCGGCTTGCCGACAAAGGAGAACCCTGACGTCTTCTTCGCCAATTACGGCTTTGGCTGGATGCTCGCCTCTTACCGCGGACATTACCGGGTCGAGCATGGCGGAAATATCGACGGCTTCTCAGCCAGCACCTGCTTTTTCCCATCGGACAGCATCGGCATTATCGTGCTGTCCAATCAGAACGGTTCCCAGGTGCCGGGCATTGTCCGCAACCTGATCGCCGACCGACTGCTGCATTTGCCCTACCGCGATTGGGATACCTATTTGAAAGGAATTACCGACAAGGCGAAAGCGGAGGAGAAAAAGGCAGCGGCTACCCGTCAGTCCGACCGGCGACCCAACGCGCCGGCTACCCATCCTCCTGGGGATTACACCGGCACATACAGCAACCCGGGCTATGGCAGTTTCGAGATCGATGCGAAGGGAGATTCGCTCTTTGCGGTTTTCCCCTTGCACACCTGGTGGCTGAAGCACTACCATTACGATGTATACGTTCCCTACGATAAAGACCCAAAAGAAGGCATCGATACCAGTTCCGGCGAAGGCGAAAACCTGCGGCTGCAATTCGGGATGGATGCCGCCGGTGCCATTGTGAATGTGAGCGCGAACCTGGAAGCGGCGTTGGGTAAACCGATCGTATTTACCCGGGCGCCAAAAACCGCCGGCATTACACCCGCGGAGTTGCAGAAATACACCGGAGAGTACTCATTCACCGAAACTGTAAGCGCGAAGATTTACATCAAGGAAGGAAAATTGTACATGTTCGTTGCGGGTCAACCTGAATACGAACTTGCTTATACCGGCTCGAATACCTTCTCGATCAAGACACTCACCGGTTTTAGCGTACAGTTCGATACGGACGACAAGGGGATCGTCACCGGCCTGACGTCGATTCAACCTAACGGCAGATTCCGGGCGAAAAAGAGATAGCGCGGCGTTCCGCATGGTCAGGTGGGCGGGAAGACCTTTATATCCTGAGCACGATCTTGCCGAATTGCCTGCCCTCCTCCATCCACCGGAAGGCGGCCTCGCCCTCTTCCAGCCGGAACGCGCGCTCTACCACGGGACGGATCCCATGTCTTTCCACAAATCGCACCATAGTCCCGAAATCTTCCGGGCTGCCCATGGTCGAACCAAGTACATTCAGTTGTTTCCAGAAGATCCGCCGCGCCACCACCTGCGATGGATTTCCGCGGGTGGCTCCATACAAGACCACCCTGCCGCCCGGCGCCGCGAGATCGAAAAGATCATTCAGCCCGTCGCCAGCGGTCCCGTCGATGATGACCTCAAACGCCCCGGCCAGCGTTTTCAACCGCTCCGCCCAGTCCTTTTCGTGGTAATTCACTCCTCCCGACGCACCCATTGCCATGGCTTTATCCAGCTTCCCGGCACTCCCCGAGGTCACGAGCACCTCCGCGCCAGCCGCCACCGCGAATTGAAGGGCGAAAAGTGCGACCCCGCCGCCGATGCCCGTGATCAGCACCTTCTCTCCGGACCTCACCTGGCCCCGTGCAACCAATGCCCGGAATGCCGTTACCCCTGCCAGCGGCAGCGCCGCAGCTTCCTCAAATGACAGATGCGCCGGCTTTTCCACGAGGTTGCGGACCGGCACTTTTACATACTCGGCAAAGGTTCCGTCATCCGGCAATCCAAGGATGCGGAAGGCCGCCGGATCCTGGTAGCGCGGCGACGCGCCCCAATTCAGCGCCGGATCGATGATCACTTCCTTCCCGGTCCAATCCGCCGCCCCCGAACCGACCGAGGATACTACGCCCGCGCCATCGGAACCGGGTACGATCGGATATTTCAACCCGGCATACTGGCCCTTTTGGATCCAGACATCCCGGTGATTGAGCGCCGCAGCCCGCACCTGCACGATCGCCTCCTCCGGGCCCGCCGCCGGCATGGCTGTCGATCCGTATTCGACCGGTCGATGCTTGTCTTTTAGTATAAGTGCGTTCATGGCTAATATTGGAAGGCTTTTCCGCCCGCCATCACCTCATGGGTCGTCTCGTCGAATGTCACGCGCTGCCCCGTCCTGTAGGCCGCATTCGCCATAATGACGGCGATCGCATGCCGGTAACCCGCCTCGATCGGCGCATTCGGCTGCTTCCTGCTCCGGACACATTCCATCCAATTGCGAATATGCGCCGTCGTCAGCGGATCGCTGCCCGTGCTCGCGTCCGTCCGGACCTTGCCGCCCTGCGGCTGCGTGAGTTCCATGTCCGGCAGCAGGTTAGCCTGCATACCCATGGCTTTTGCATAATTTTCCTTCAGCCCGCCCTCCGGCGAAATTTTGTTGGTGTCCAGGTTCATGGTGCCGCCGTTGCTGTAATAGATCTCTTTCGTCTCGCCGGCGGAGTTCGTCTGCCGGGCAGTAAAGACGACCTGGAAGCCGGCCGATTGGTCGTCCAGCGGGCCATAATCGAACACCACGGTCATCGTATCCGCATTTTTCCGGCCGTCTTTCCACGCATATATGCCTCCGTTAGCAGCAGCCGACCGGGGGTGGGGAAGCCCCGAGAACCAATGTACGGTATCGATCTGGTGGCTCATCCACTGCCCCGGCAGGCCCGAGGAATAAGGCCAGAATAACCGGAACTCCAGATACTTCCGGGGATCGAACGCCTCCGCCGGCCTGTTGAGCAGCCACCGGTTCCAATCCGTGTCTTCCTCCTTCAATTGCGACACCAGCGCCGGCCGTCGCCACCGGCCAGGCTGATTTACATTCCAGGTCAGCTCCACCATGACGATGGGGCCGAATTTCCCCGACTGTATATAGTCTGCCGCGGCCTTGTAGTTGGCCCCGCTGCGCCGTTGCGACCCGATCTGTACGATCTTTCCCGACTCCTTTACCGCTTTAAGCACGGCACGGTTGTCCGCCATCGTCTCCGCCAGCGGCTTTTCCGTGTAGGTGTCCCGTCCAGCCTTTACCGCCTCCACCGTATGCAGCGCGTGCTGGAAGTCCGCGGTGCTGATCATCACCGCGTCGACGGCCTTGATCCCGTACAGCTCGTCGTTATTCACGCAACTCTGAATCTCGTGTCCGAATTTCTGCGCGAGGAAAGCCTTTCCCTCTTCCCTTCGGTTCTTCCAGATATCCGACACTGCGATAATATCGAAATTCATGTCGCGGTATGATGCCAGGAAAGCGGGAATATGATCGTTCCGGTGGCGGTCCGAAAAGCCGACCACGCCGACACTCACCCGGTCGTTGGCGCCGATGATCCTGCGGTACCTGTTTGCCGGAAGCCCCATGGTCCCCATATAAGCTGCCGCGCCGGCTAAGGTGCCCTGGCGAATAAATTCTCTGCGGGTCTTTCTCATGTTGGAATGAATTTTACAGTGATGATAGCTGTGCGCGGATAAATGTACTAATTTAGGTAGATTCAAAGGTCAAGCTTTTGATATGTCAAGGATCAGAATACGCAATCGTTTTCGTAGCGGCCTGGCGATAGTCGCGCGGGCCGGGCTTGGGATGATAACGCTCCTGCCCTTAGCGGTTTGTGCGCAGCAGCTACCCATCCAGGCGGTAGCCGATCCATCCAACCATACTGTCATCATTACGGCAGGTGGTATCCCTTTTACTACGTTTTGGTACCCTGATACGCTCGAAAAGCCGGTACTGTACCCCATTTATGCTCCCGACGGCCAGCTGATCACGCGCGGGTTTCCGGTAAAGCCCCGGCCTGGTGAACCCACCGACCACCCGCATCACCTGGGACTATGGTTCAATTACGAAAATGTGAACGGTCTCGACTTCTGGAACAACTCCTACGCCATTCCTGCGGCTAAAAAGAACCAATACGGCTGGATCCGAACCGACTCCGTCACTACCCGGGCGGAGGCCGCCGATGCGGCGACATTGTATTATGTCGCCCGCTGGACGGACCAGCAACAACATACCTTGCTTATCGAACATACCAGTATCCGGTTCACCGCAACGGCTCATGTGCGGATGATCGACCGGACCACCACGCTGACGGCGCAAACCGACGTACATTTTCCGGATGCCAAGGACGGTATGCTGGGGCTGCGCGTCACCAGGGAGCTTCAAATCCCGTCCAACACACCGGGCGAATTTATCGACGACAAAGGCAATATCACCAGGGTTGCCGCGGGTCGTGCCCCCGATATCAACGGCAACTACCTGACATCGGCAGGCATTACGGGTGACAGCGCCTGGGGAACCCGCGGCGTTTGGTGCATGTTATACGGGAAAAAAGGCGCCGACACCATCAGCGTCGTGATGATCGACCACCCCGGCAATCCCGGCTTCCCTACATACTGGCACGCCCGGGGATATGGCCTTTTCGCCGCTAACCCTTTAGGCCAGAAGGTGTTCAGCAAGGGAGCCCAAACGCTTGGCTTTCAACTCGCGAAGGGCCAATCGGCCACATTCCGCTACCGGATCGTTGTAGCGGCGGGCAACAGGCGGCTGTCCACCGACGGAATCAGGCAGCTTGCCGGTGATTTTGCCCGCTTGAAATGAGCTTACCCGCGGCTCGCCTATTTGCTGTTAGCGGACAGGGCCAAAATTCCTACATTTGATTCCGTTAACATCAAAAATCAACTGAAATGAACACCAGAAACCTAACCCTTATTATCATATTAGCAGTAATCCTGTTGTTTGGCGGTTGCGCCTGCAACGGATACAACGGTCTCGTGAGCCAGGACGAGAATGTGAAGAATGCCTGGAATAATGTTCAGGCCGACTATCAACGGCGATCGGATCTTGTGCCAAACCTGGTAAATACCGTGAAAGGAGCGGCTAATTTTGAACAGCAGACGCTCACGAATGTGGTGCAGGCGAGGGCGCAAGCCACCCAGATAAAGCTCGATGCCAGCAACTTGACCCCGGAAAAAATGGCGGCATTTCAGCAAGCGCAGGGGCAATTGAGCACCGCATTGGGGAGGTTGCTCGCCGTGGCTGAAAACTATCCAACACTTAAGGCAACGCAAAACTTCCAGGATTTGCAGCAGCAGTTGGAGAGTATCGAGAACAGTATCCGAAACTCCCGAAACAACTTCAACGGTGCTGTCAATGAATACAATGTACGCGTCAGGTCATTCCCGATGAATATCCTGTCCGGTATGTTTGGGTTCAAACCGAAGACTGGTTTCGCCGCGGATGCCGGAGCGGAGAAAGCGCCACAAGTTAAGTTCTGATCGCTATGGCCTTTAATCGAACCAACAAGATCTGGATCACACTTGCCGGCATTTTGGTCGTTGTCATTATTTATTTTGGTGTGACCTACAATGACTTGGTCGGACGAGATGAGAATGTGAAGTTGACTTGGGGCAATCTTCAAAACGCCTATCAGCGGCGCCTGGATCTGATCCCCAACCTCGTTATCGTGGTAAAAGGATCTTCCGACTATGAGCGCCAGACGCTACAGCAGTTAGCCGAGGCCAGGGGAAAAGCCCAGCAGGCCATTGTCAGCGGATCGGGATTTGGAGCAGACAACGTTAAACGACAGGAACAGGCACAGGCGGCAATGGTCTTATCCATAAATAAGGTAATCGCTATTGTTGAGAAATACCCTGATTTGCAATCGACGAAATCCTATGTGAATTTTCAAGTTCAATTGGTAGGGACCGAACGCAGAATTAAAGTGGCAAGAAACGACTATAACGCGTCAGTAGCGGCATACAACAAGGAGGTCAGAGGGTTCCCGTCCAACATTCCGGCAGGGCTATTCGGGTTCCAGCCAAAAGTGGGCTTTGAGACTCAGTCGGGAGCCGAAATGCCGCCAGAGGTAAAATTCTAAACCCAAAATTTAAAATTTATCTTTTGTATCTCCCAATTCTTGCAAAAAAGAAGCTGTTAAGCACACCCGAGCAGCAACAGGTTGTGGCAGCGATCCAGGCTGCCGAGCAACAAACCAGTGGCGAGATCCGCGTATATATCGAACGCCGATGCAAATTTGTGGATCCGCTCGACCGGGCTGTTGAGATCTTTGCCGCGCTGAACATGCAGAATACTGCCGCGCGGAATGGTGTCCTCGTATATATCGCCCTGAAGGATCGACAGTTGGCGATCTTCGGAGACCAGGGCATCCATGAAAAGGTGGGCACTGCGTTCTGGAACGAGAAGGTCCGCAATATCCTCGGCCACCTCACCCGGGCCGATTATGCCGGCGGGATCGCCCGAATTGTCGGCGAGATCGGTGCCGCGCTGCAACAACATTTCCCCTATGACAAGGGGACCGACAAAAATGAATTGCCGGACGATATCGTGTTTGGCCGTTAAACAATACTTCAATGCACAAGCTCCTAGCCATACCCCTGTTGATTTCTTTTTTGTTGGTTGCCTCCGTTGGAACCCGTGCCCAGGACATACCGCCCCAACCTAACCCGCCAACGCCGGTCAATGACTATGCCCACGTGCTCACGGCGGACCAAATTGACGCGCTCAATCAAAAGCTGGAAGCATACGACGATAGCACCAGCAACCAGATCGTGATCGTCACGGTGCCGGATATCGGCAATTCTTCGCTTGAAGACTACGGGCTGAAGATCCTCCGGACCTGGGGAGTCGGCAGCAAGAAGAACAATAACGGGGTCGTCATCCTCGTCGACATTAAGGACCGCCAGGTCAATATCGCCGTCGGGTACGGTTTGGAAGGAGCGATTCCAGATGTGACGGCAAAATCGATCATCGAGAACGAGATCGCGCCCAATTTCAGGGGAGGCGGATCCGATAATTATTACCGGGGGTTGGACCAGGCGACAAACGCACTGATTAAGGCTGCGGCCGGCGAATACCAGGCGCCGTCGGGTTATGGCCGTCATGGACGTGGACGGGGCGGTAACGGCATCGGTATCATCGTTATCATTATCATCATTATTGTCGTGATACTTATCCGCCGTGGTGGTGGCGGCGGTCGGGGCGGCGGAGGCTACTACGGTGGTGGCGGCTGGTTACCCTTCCTCTTTGGAACCATGGTGGGCCGTGGTCTCGGAGGAGGTGGCGGCGGTTGGGGCGGCGGCGGTGGTGGCGGCTGGAGTGGAGGCGGTGGCGGATTTGGCGGCGGATTCGGTGGGGGCAGTGGCGGCGGCGGCGGCGCGAGCGGCGGATGGTGACTTCCGGAAAAAAATTATGCCCCGGATCGATCCGGGGCATTTTCTTACCACACCCAATATTGTCTTTTTGCTAGTCCTTTTTCCCGGCGCTCATAGCGCTCTTGATATAGTCCGCCTGATCCTTCAGGCCGTCGGCCAGTTTCCGCGTGATCAGGCTGTTTAGCGCCGCATCAAAGTAAGGGTCCGTTTGACTCCGGTAGGCTGCGGGTATCTGCTCCTTGAACTTAAGCACGGCGTCCACGCCGCGTTTCAGGTGGTCAAGGTTTCGCACTTTTGCGAGCATGGTGATATAGGGGCGCAGGAACTCGAATTTCGCCTGGGTCACCGGCATGTTATCGAAAGAGTTGGAGATCGCTTCGAAGTCGCTCTCATCGCCGTTCCTGATCAATACGATGGCGATCGCCGCCATCAATTCCCCTTTTGCCGGAGCCTTTTGCAGCTCTTTTGCAATCCTCAGAGCGGCCACGCTGTCGATGGTCAGGAGAGATTCCAGTGCATTTCCGGACACGGTATAGGAGGAATCCCGGGTCGCCTTTGTAAACATGTCTTCATACTTCACATCCTTGTACGTGCCAAGAAGATCGATGGCGGTGGCTTTCACCACGCGGCTGGGGTCGTGTTCCGCCATCTGCGCAATGAGCGGTTCGAACGCCGTCTTTACGGCATCATCGTCCATCTTCAATTGGGACAGGGTGAAATTCCTGATCTTGTAAAAGCGGTCTTTCAGCCCTTCTTTCATCAAATCCAATGCTTTAGGATCTTCCTGGTGTTTTGCGCAGTATTCGATCGCTTCGCGGCGGTCCAGATAAAGGCCGGCATATTTGAACTGGTGTATATAATTATCCAGGGTTTTGTTATCGGTCTTTTCACAGAGCAGGATCTTGTCTCCGTCCACATTGATAAGATCGGGCCGCGTCTTGTAGGCAAACGTAAACGTGTCGCTCTTGTTCTGCAACCAAACCTTGCTGCGGACTTTCGCCGCCCCGGTATACACATCGATCGCAACAGGCAACTTGAATATTTTTCCCGTTTCCTGGGTCTGGTTCACTATCACGGTGGCCTTTCCGACAGCGTCGTCATACGCATAGTCTATCTTCAGTTTCGGATGGCCGCTGCCGTAATACCACTGGTTCCAGTACCAGTTGAGGTCCTGCCCCGTGACCTGCTCAAAAGCCAGCCGCAATTCCTGCGCTTCCGCCGACTGGAATTTGTAGGTGGTCAAATACAGGTTCAGCGCTTTCCAGAATACGCTGTCCCCTACATAATTTCGCAACATGTTGAGGATCCTGCCGCCTTTCGCATAGCTGACCATGTCGAACATATCTTCCTTGTCGGCATAATAGAAGCGGACGAGATCCTTATTGGCGTTTTCCGGCTGAGCCAGATAGCTCTGGATGCCGGCATAGTTCACCGCATCCCCAGCATCCTTTCCATATTTGTATTCATTCCAAAGCGTTTCGCTGAAGTCCGCAAAGGATTCATTCAGGGTAAGGTTCGACCAGCTTTCGCAGGTCACCAGGTCGCCGAACCAGTGATGGAACAGTTCATGCGCGATCACATCCTCCCACTGATTGCCGTCCGTCAATTCCCGGGCGTCCTGCTGCGCCTGTTCTTCATGCAGGGTACAGGTAGTGTTCTCCATCGCGCCGCTGACATAGTCGCGGCCCACGATCTGATCGTATTTCTGCCAGGCGAAATCGACGCCGGTGATCCGGGAATAGAATGCTATCATTTCGGGCGTATGGCCGAAAATCCTCCTGGCCACCGGCGCGTACTGCTTCTCCACGTAATACGCGACTTCTTTTCCTTTATACGAGTCTCTTACGATCGCATATTCCCCGACGCCCATGAAGAAAAGATATGGCGCATTGGGAAGGTCCTCCTTCCAATGGTCGGTCCTGGTGCCGTCGCCGTTATTTTTTTGGCTGACCAGCAATCCATTTGACAACGTTACATATTTCGCGGGCACCGTCATCGTGATCTCTTCCGTGCATTTCTGGTCGGGCTTATCGATGGTCGGGAACCAGACAGAATTGGATTCCGTCTCCCCCTGGGTCCAGATCTCCGTTGGTTTATCTTTTTCGTCGCCGTGCGGGTTAATAAAATAAAGGCCCTTTGCGTCTGTGATGGCCGCGCTGCCTTTATGCACCTTTAATTCATTGGGTTTCGAGACATAATCGATGTAGAGCGTATAGTCTTCCGAGCGCCGGTACGTCCTGTCCAACCTGATGCGGAGGGTCTCGCCGTCGTATTCGTATTTGAGCGGCGTTTTGCGTCCCGCTTTGTCCATCGCGATTTCGCGGATATCCATGCCTTTGGCATCCAGGGACAGGGTGTCGGTCGGATAAAAATGCGGCCTTAGCGTCACCCACTCTTGTCCGTACATATAGCACTTATCATAGTCGAACCTTACATCCAGGCGGGTATGGATAAGGTCATCATATTTTGTGGCGGTAGCGCGATAGTCTTTCTTCCAGGAGTCGTCTTCCTTTTGCCGGGCTTCCTGCGCCCGCAGTACCGTTGAAAATAGTAGCGCTGTAACCAAAACAAGGACAAGTCTGCAATTCTTAGGAATCATATTCGTTATTTTCAGGCGGTAAAGATAATTGTTGACCTGATTCAACCAAATACCGCCCTTCATAATACCCGGCTCCGGTGGCAATCGGCAGGTCTTGCGTTTACGCATCCCGCCTCGTCGCCGGGCCAAACAATATGACAATTAATCGATAAATGTATCAGCCGCTCAATCTGGTTACTAGCGTTTTGCTTACCTTGCGAATGAATAATTCGGATCGAATGTCAAAACTCGGATTGGTTGTTGTGCTGTTTTTCATGACAGGCAGGACATTTGCGCATCAATACCCCGCAAAAGAATTTCCCCAACCCAATCCCGATTCCGCCTTCCATTTCGTCCTGATCCAGGCCGACCCGGGCCGGGCCTTCTACATCCGCATCGACGACCAGGTGTACGGTTCCTCCGAAGGCGGTCATCTTATACTCGCGCAACTCAGGGACAGCACCTATACCATCGTGCTAGGCTTCCCCGCCCAGACCTATCCGGAACAACGTTTCCTTCTGATCGTCCGCAAAAGGGATTTTGCGCTGAGCCTTCGCAAGACGGACGGCCGCTGGGCGCTGTATGACAGGAAAGGACAAGCGCTGTCGTTTGCACCCGAGCCGCTTGCCGACCGGCGGCAGTTGCCGGAAGGGATTAAAAAGGATGACGCCTTTTCCCGGATGATGTCAGCCATTGTCCGGGATACCGCAGTTATGTATAATACCTATGTCGTAACCGGGGCGGACAGTGCAACGGTTTCGTCCAGAGATAGTCAGCCGCGCGGAGACAGATACGCCGTAAAGGGTTCTGCGGCGGGGAGTGCCAGTTCGACTGTCGCCGTCAACGTGCGTGCAAGCGACAGCCAGAGGGGTGGGGGCGATAGCCTGGCGGCGGATTCTTTGTCGGCTGTTGCGGGGGCGGAACGTGACGGCATAACATCCTCGCCTTTGGGTATTGTCCCCTCCGCGCCAACCGGCGTGATGAAACTTAGTGAACGTAAGTCTCCGCAAGCGCTTCGGCTGGTATTTGCCGACCGCGCCGATGCAAGTTCGATAGATACTATCGACGTGGTCATTCCGGTCGATTCCGCAAGCGGGCCGGCCAGCAAGCCCGCGGGAAGCCGTTCCCGCAAACCCCGGAATCAGGCTTCTGCTCCGGCGACCGATACCGCCGCTACCGCGGGGGGCACGGCTCACAATGGGCGCGTTGCCGATAGCTCGCGGGCAGGGAACCTGCCTGCGGGTGGCCGAAGCAGGGACGATAGCTTGCTGCCAGCTAATCCATACGTTGGCGGCCGGAGTGGGCCGGATAGCTCGCGGGCGGCTAACCTGAACGCGGATGGCCGGAGTGGGCCGGATAGCTCGCGGGCGGCCGGCGCCCCTTATACCGCAGCCAGGGACAGCGCTGGACTGTCCGCGAAACCCGCTCTTGTCATTGTCAATTCGGATTGCCACGCCTTTGCGACGGACTACGATGTCGACAAATTGCGGGTGAAGATGCTGGACGCCGCCAGCGACGCGGATCGGGTGGCCGCAGCCCATAAAGTCTTTAAAACCAAGTGTTTCAGCAGCAAACAACTCCGGGCGTTGAGCGAGGTTTTTACTTCTGAGGCGGGAAAATTTCAATTCCTGCAATCGGCATATCCTTTCGATTTCGACGACCAATTCCCGGATCTGGTCGATTTGTTCGCCGATCCCGTCTATGCGGGAAAATTCCGAACGATGACCGGCCGCCATTAACTTTGCCGGCATGCCCAGATACTTTCTCGAGCTGGCATATAAAGGCAATCAATACAGCGGCTTTCAGATCCAGGCCAATGCCAACTCCATCCAGCAGGAGGTTGAAAAAGCGTTAAAGACTTTTTTCCGGAAGCCGGTCTCCCTTACTGGCTCTTCCCGGACCGACGGGGGTGTACATGCCCTGCAAAACTATTTTCACTTTGATTATGAAGGTATTATAGAAAAGCGGATGGTCTATAATATCAACGCCATCCTTCCGCCGGACATCGCTATCAAGGCTGCTTATCCCGTGGCTGCAGATGCGCACTGCCGGTTCGATGCAATCAGCAGGGAGTACCGGTACTATATTTACCGGAGAAAGGATCCATTCCTGGCCGATCGGGCCTATTTCTATCCGTATACCCTCGACCGGCAAATGCTTGACGCTGCGGCGGCCCTGGTCCTTCAATTCGAGGAGTTCGCTTCCTTTGCCAAACGAAATTCCCAGGCAAAGACATTTCATTGCACGATAATCGAAAGCGGCTGGCAACAGGAGAATGACTGTCTTGTCTATCGGGTCGTGGCCAACCGTTTCTTGCGGGGAATGGTACGCGGCCTGGTAGGGACCATGCTCCTGGTCGGAAGGGGGAAGATCAGTGTGGAGAAATTCGCCGAAATCCTGCGCAATAAGGACAATCAGCAGGCCGACTTCTCGGTCCCCGGTCACGGACTTTTCCTGTTTCGTGTGTCCTTCCCCGATAGTATGGCCTTAAGAAATGTTTGATGGCCGTCTTTGCAGTTCCTTAACAGTGTGATTCCGTTCAAAGCGAACAATTCATGGCGTGGAAATATTTTTATTTCTCGTGGAACCCTTTCCGGACGGGCTTTTTCGCCGATTCGCAAAAATTGGAAGTAAAAAATATTTGGCAAGGATCGACAACTGCCTATCTTTGCCACCCGATTCAAAACAGCTGGTCTTCAAACGACGGCACAGCGCACAAAGAGATGTTCGGATCGGATCAGTTCTTTTCAGAAATGTGATGGCGATGTGAATTAATAAGGAGATCGTTTGTTAGAAAAAAACGCGCAAAAAAATTTGCAGTTAACGATAGCTACCGTATCTTTGCCGTCCGTTCCAAAAGAGCGACAGTTCTTCAGCAAGTGGGGGGTTCAGCCGGGAAAAAGAGAAAATGAAATGTGAAAGAAAAATTTGGTTGAATTAGCAAAGAATGGTACCTTTGCAACCCACTTCAAAAAAGTAGACAGTTCTTCGAAATGTTTTTTGGCAGGCTCCGGTGAGAGAAATCTTCGGAAAATGACAGAAAAATTTGGATAGAATTTATAAAGGCTCATACCTTTGCACTCCGTTTGAAAAGACGGTGGCGAAGACGAAAGTCAGGTGGCAGACCTCCGGTCCGTCAGAGCCAAAAGTTCTTTGAAAGTCAGGAAGCAATAGCACATAAATTTTAGGAATTTATGGTAAGGTTATATTAGCGAAAGAGATCGATAATATGACGTCAAATTTCGAGAGAAATTCGATAGTCAGTATCAAACACTATTTACAATGGAGAGTTTGATCCTGGCTCAGGATGAACGCTAGCGGCAGGCTTAATACATGCAAGTCGTGGGGCAGCGCGGGTAGCAATACCTGGCGGCGACCGGCAAACGGGTGCGGAACACGTACGCAACCTTCCTTTA
>DATNBP010000140.1:0-26417 GCA_035572015.1 Puia sp.
GAGGTACTGCAAATTCTGGGCAGCTCCCTACTGGACAAAACGCCCTTAAATCAGCTCCTAAGAAAAACAAGCGATCAAGATGTCAAAGAACTTTTATGTAACCAATTGAAATTCTTTTAGTTTAAACGAGACGCTACTGATATTATTTATTGATTAATTCGGCAAGCCTAATTTTCGTAATCCCCGTAAGAGATATCTTTGTCTGGCTTGTACAATCAAATGAAATTGCTATGCAACGTATTCTGGTACTCCTGCTTACAGGCGCTCTGGCGATGGACGCGGCCGGACAGACGCCGGGTCCAGTTGGGGATGCGGCTCAACGGAAGGTCCTGTTGCCCAACGGCTGGTCGCTGACGCCGGCCGGTCACAGTTTGCCGCTGGGCGATTTGCCGCTGAACATCGCCGTTAGCTCGTCGAGACGCTATCTGGCGGTGACCAACAATGGCCAGAGCACGCAGACCATCCAGCTTATCGATGCTGCAAAGGAGCAGGTCCTGGACAGTGTCGTGATCCCGCGCTCCTGGCTGGGTCTCGCCTTCAGTGCGGATGAAAAGTTCCTGTATGCCTCGGGCGGCAATGATAACCGCATCCTCAAGTACGCCGTGCACCCCGTTTCGGGCGCCGGCGGCCATGCCCTCGTGCTGGCCGACAGTATTCCGCTCGGGAAAAAATGGCCCGTGAAGATCTCCCCGGCCGGCCTTGCCATTGACGACCGGCGCGGCCTCCTCTATGTGGTGACGAAGGACAACAATTCCCTCTATATCGTCAACCTGGCGGCAAAGGCGGTCGTTCAGCGCTACGACCTCGGCGGCGAAGCGTATACCTGCCTGCTGTCGAAGGATGGGTCCGAACTGTATATCACCTGCTGGGGTTGCGACAAGTTGCTGATCTTCGACACGCGCAAGCGCAGGTTCGACGGCGCCGGCATCGGCGTGGGCGACAATCCCAACGACATGTGCCTGACGCGTAACGGGCGCTGGCTCTTCGTCGCCAATGCGAATGACAACAGCGTGTCGGTGATCGATCTCCGCAACCGGAAGGTTGTGGAAACGCTGAATGCGGCGCTGTATCCGGGTTCCCTGCCGGGATCCACGACCAATGCGCTGGCGCTGAGCGGTGACGAAAAGACCCTGTACGTTGCCAATGCCGATAACAACTGCCTGGCGGTGTTTGACGTGAGCAAGCCGGGTGGGGGGCTGTCAAAAGGTCTCATTCCCGTGGGCTGGTATCCGACCGCGGTACAAGTGATCGGCGATAAGATCTGGGTGGCGAACGGCAAGGGGATGTCCTCCATGGCCAATCCCTTTGGTCCCAATCCCGCGGCACCGCGCCAACATGTCAACTACCAGCACGGCGATCTCCGGCGTGCGCAACCGGTGCAATATATCGCCGGTTTATTCAAGGGGACGATGAGCATCATCCCCGAGCCGGATGCCCGGCAACTGGGCGAATATTCCGCGCAGGTCTACCGGAATACGCCATACAGCAAGATCGGGGAGCTGGACGCCGGGGGGCAGGCGGGTAACCCGGTCCCCATGAAGGTGGGCGACCCATCGCCGATCAAATACGTATTTTATTTTATCAAGGAGAACCGGACCTACGACCAGGTGCTGGGCGATGTCACCGAAGGGAACGGCGACACCAGCCTCGTGCTGTTCGGGCAGCGCGTGACGCCGAACCAGCATGCGCTGGTCCATGACTATGTACTGCTGGATAACTTCTACGTAAACGCCGAGGTCAGCGCCGACGGACATAACTGGAGCATGGGCGCCTATGCCACCGACTACCTGGAGAAAACCTGGCCGACCTCCTATGGCGGCAGAGGAGGCGACTATGACGCGGAGGGCAACCGGGCGATCGCGAACAATAAGGGCGGTTTTCTCTGGGACGATTGCCAGCGCGCCGGGGTCAGTTACCGGAGCTATGGCGAGTTTGGGGGAGGCGGGGGCCCGAAAGACGACGGCGCGCCCAACCCGCTGATCACAAGCCTGCGCGGGCACTATTGCGCCTCCTTTACGGGCTGGGATCTGAGCGTGCCCGACACGACAAGGTTCACCCAATGGAAGGCGGACTTCGACTCGCTGGTGGCGGCCGGCGCCCTGCCCAGGCTGAATATCATTCGCGTCGGCAACGACCATACCGAAGGGATGCGCCGGGGCGCGCCGACCCCTTTCGCCTTTGCGGCAGATAACGATCTGGCGGTCGGAGAATTTGTGGGATATCTCAGCAGGAGCCCGATCTGGAAAGAAAGCCTTGTCGTCATCCTCGAAGATGACGCGCAGAACGGCCCGGACCATGTCGATGCGCATCGCAGCCCCTGTTATATCGCCGGAGGCCTGGTCCGCCGTCACTTCGTCGATCATACGCTCTATACCACGACGTCTGTACTCCGGACGATCGAATTGATCCTGGGCATTCCGCCGATGACTCAGTACGATGCGGCAGCCACCCCGATGTGGCGGTGTTTCACCACCGAGCCCGATCTCACGCCGTTTCAAACGCTGCCGGCAAATGTCAACCTGCTGGATAAAAATACGGCTGTGAATGAATGGTCGCGCAAATCGGCGGGTCTGGATTTTGCGCGCGAGGACCGGGTTCCCGACCGGCTCTTTAACGAAATTCTCTGGAAGGGCATCAAGGGCGATCGCTGCCAGATGCCTGCGCCGAGCCGGGCGGCTTTTGTCCGGGTGGTGAAAGCGGCGGATGGGGATGATGATTGAATTTGCAAGGGGTTATTACAAAAGCCGGTAAAAGTGAAAATGATGGAAAATTTATTGACTCGTATTACGTTGAACCCGAACATCAATCATGGTAAACCTGGGGTCAGGAATACGAGGTATATGGTTGAAGGCATATTGGTTACCACCTTCTGCCGCGGTCATGGTCGTGGTCGTGTTCGTGGTAATAGGAGTGGTAATATCCACGATAGCGGGGGTGTTCCCTGAAAAAGGCCGGCCGGTAGTGCTCGTAGTAGATCCGGTCGCGGTAGTGACCATTCCAAACCGGGTAGTTATAGTAGGCATACCCCGGAAATTCATCGTAGTCGATCGCGGGAGCGGGCGCGTATGCGGGCGCCGGATCGCAGGCGGGAGCGGGCGCATAGTCCGGAGCATAGGCAGGAGCATAATAAGGCCTGTGGTAGACCGGTACGCTCACCCCGACGCCGACCCGGCCGAAGCGGGCGCCGACATAGACCTGCGCATCCGATGAAGTGGCGATAAGGGTGCCTGCGATGACGACGGCAAGGACGAATAGCTTTTTCATATCTGATGTTTTTAAGTTAGGGGATACCGGTCTTTTATTTCGGCATCCTTCGCTATTTGGATATGAAAAGGTTCCCTGAATTTAATAAGGGTTTGTTAATTCGCACAACCGCTTTGTATTCAGCCGTCTGGCGGCTATAGCCCCGGGTCGGGCCGAGCGGTTGGCGCGCCGGCCGGTTCCTGGCCGGAACGATCCCCCGGACGTCCGCAGCGCCGGCCCCATTCCTGTCTGAATTGCTCGCGTTGCTCGGGCGACATGTTTCCCCATTTTTCTCTGAGTGCGTCGCGCCTCCAGCCTCCGCCCGGACCGCCGCGAAAGCCGGTCAGCAATATTTTACTCAGGACGAGCAGGCCCAGCGCCTGCCAGAAATCGATTACCGGCAGGTGAAAAATCTCCGGCATCAAGGCATTCCAAAGCAACATGACGACGACGGAGAAGGCGAGGAATCCGACGATAATCTTTGCGAAAATGCCCACCACGTTACGGGGCCGGAAACGACGATTCGTATACATAATTTAGTGTTTGATAATTTCATTATAGAGTGTCAGCAACTTCTCCCGCAGATAAAGGACCGCATATCTTTTTCGCGAGATCAGCGTATTTACATTTTCCCCCGTTACGGCGGCGATCTCTTTGAAAGGGATGCCTTCGAGTTCATTCCAGACGAATACCATCCGTTGTTCCTCCGGGAGCTCATCCAGCGCCGCCTGGAGAGTTTTCCAGAACAACGCGCGAAGGTGGACGGTCTCGGGGTTTCCGGTATCGTCCAGCAGGAGACCGGTCAGTGCATCGTCCACCGGTCCTTCGCGGTCCTCCAGCATCGGTTCGAGCGACTCCGGCCGGTTCCTGCGGTACCGGTCGATGATCTTATTGCGTGCTACTGCAAAAAGCCAGCTGCCGACCTGTTCTATGGGCTCCCCCTCCATCGCGAGCGTCAGCCGGTACCAGACATCCTGCAAGATATCTTCCGCATCGGCGTCGTTGCCGACCCGTTGGCGGATGAAGCCCAGCAGTCTGCGGCCAAAACGGCTGACGACCGCCCCTATATTTTTTGTCGCGGATGAAGGCATTTGTTGTTCGATGGTCAAAAGGTCCCCCATTCTATCCGGGTAGACGGATGAGCGGGAGGGATATTGTAAGGAAAATAAGAAAAATCAGCTTATCGCATGGATGACGTAGGTGACCACTCCCCAGATCGCGAATTCGGCGCCCGAGATATCGACGTCGATCGGGGAAAGCCGCGACGTTTCCGGGACCAGCCGGATCTTGTTGAAGCTACGCTCGAACCTGCGGATCAGCATTTCGCCGTTCAGCGAGGCGATCACGACTTTTCCGCTGGCCGCCCTGGCCGAGCGGTCGACGATGACGACGTCGCCGCTGGCGATCCCCGCATCGATCATCGCGTCGCCGTTGACCCGTAAATAAAAGGTGGAAGTCTTGTTGTCGATCAGTTGCTCTTGCAGCAGGAGTTGCTCCAATTCCATAAAAGTATAGTTCAGCCCGGAGGGCAGGAAAATAAATTTCTTTTAAAATACTAATTTATTTAGTAAATTTATGCTAAATTGCTAAGCAGGTAAAATCTTTTTTTATGGAAACGGGGTTATTCGCGAAAATGCAGCTGGCGGCCAATGAATATATGCTGATCCTCAATCCGCACGAGGAATTGCGGGGCCGGATCCAGCTGTTGAAAAAGCAGTTCCATGACGCCTATCCCGCTCCGGGCGGATCGGCGGCGGCAGGGGCAAAGCCGCATCTTACGCTCGTGCGGTTTACGCAGCTGGCATTGATGGAAGAGAGGATCATCCAACGGCTTCGCGTCATCGCAATGGGGTATTGCCCTTTCAAGGTCGAGCTGAAGGATTTCGGCAGCTTCCCCACGCATACGATCTATCTGCAGGTGACCAGCAAACTGCCGATCCGGGGGTTGCTGACGGAGATCCGGGAAGCGCAGCGGCTGATGCGGCTCGACAAAGACCGGAAGCCTCATTTTATGGAGGAACCGCATATCCCCATCGCGCGAAAGCTGTTGCCCTGGCAATACGAGAAGGGTTGGCAGGAGTATGAAAAGAAGAGCTTTACCGGACGTTTTGTCGCCGACGGAATGTTGTTGCTGAAGCGGCGCGCCGCGGATGTCACAGACGGTCCGGCGACCGGTGGAAGGGACGCGTGGGCTTCCAGGGCCTGGCAGATCTCGGAACGCTTTGCATTCCAGAACCTGCCCGTCGCCACCAAACAAGGGCAGCTGTTCAGCCTGCCTCGGGCGTAATTGTCGGACGGGCAACAACAATTTTTTATCTCTGAAGGAAGTGAAATGGAGCGTGAATATCTAAAAGGCCGTGGGGCGCAATACAACCCCAGGAACCGGTTTCTGAAGAACGAGCGGGTGAGGGAACATGTCGAAGGGATCGACGAGTGGGTCGAGCCGGATCTGCAGACCCAATTCCTGGAAGAGAACGCAAAGGGCCTGGTCAATAAGGTCGATAGTCCTGATGTGGGGATGTGGTACAGCATGAACCCGTACCAGGGGTGCGAGCACGGGTGTGCCTATTGTTATGCGCGCAACGCGCATGAGTATTGGGGATATAGCGCAGGGCTCGATTTCGAACAAAAGATCATCGTCAAGAAGAACGCGCCGGAACTCCTGCGTCAATTCCTGATGAACCCGAAATGGGAGTGTCTGCCGATATCGCTCAGCGGCAACACGGATTGTTACCAGCCAGCGGAGCGGAAATTCCGGATCACCCGGCAATTGCTGGAAGTCTGTTCGGCCTTCCATCAGCCGGTGGGTCTGATCACAAAAAACGCGGGGATCGTGCGGGATC
The DNA here is from genome assembly GCA_035572015.1 of Puia sp. GTDB lineage: Bacteria > Bacteroidota > Bacteroidia > Chitinophagales > Chitinophagaceae > Puia. Next base: position 6,087 of record DATNBP010000140.1, read on the forward strand.
GTGACATCCTGGCGGAAATGGCAAAAAAGAATCTTGTGTCGGTACTGATCACGGTCACCTCCCTGAATGAGGAGCTGCGGCGCGCCATGGAGCCGAGGACCACGACCGCGGAGCAGCGGCTGCGGACCATCCGGGCGCTGAGCGAAGCCGGTGTCAGGGTCGGCGTCATGCTGGGGCCATTGATCCCTGGCCTGAACGAACACGAGATCCAGCGGATCATGCAGGCTGCCGCGGAGCACGGCGCAAGTTTCTCTGCCTATACCTTCATTCGGCTAAATGGCGCCGTCAAGCTGATCTTTCACGACTGGCTGCACAAGAATTTTCCCGACCGCGCGGACAAAGTATGGCATCTCATCGAAGCCAGCCATGATGGCAAGGTGAATGACGGCCGCTGGGGAGTCCGGATGCGCGGCGAAGGCAATATCGCCGAACTGGTGGCGAAGCAATATGCGGTGTATGCGCAGAAATATGGTTTGAACGCCGAACGATGGGAGCTGGATTGTTCGCAATTCCGGCGGCCGGGGGAGCAAATGCGGTTGTTCTGACGCGGCGTCCAAGGGGCGATGCGTGTGTTCTGACGCGGCGGCGACCAGCTATCCCCAGTCGAATTGCTTTATCGCTCCGTCAAGGCGCCAGCGCGCGGGCAGCGGGTTCGAAAGCCAGTCCAGCGGCTCACCGGCGGGGAGCGAACGGGCCGCCAGCGAAAAGGAGGCGCGGATCTGCGCGCGTTGGTCCGGGCCGACGGCGTCGGGTTCGGCGGAAATGAACAAAGGCGTTCCCGCACCGGCGAGCAACTGCATCCACTGGCGGTTCCGCTCCCAGGGAATGTCGCGTGTCAGGCCGACGCAGTCGCCATCGGCGGCATAGAAGCGGTTGTGCTGGATCATCCGGAAGCCAAGGGCGTTGACCCCCATTTTCCGGGTTCGGGCCCATTCCTTGCCGCTGGTGTCGTCGCCCACCCGCATGAGCTCGAACATTCCGGCAGACAGGTGGCTCATGGTATTGCAACCGATGAGGTACATCTCTCCCGCAGCCTCCCGGATCGCCCGGTAGAGGCCAAGGACGATCTCTGCCGTTGTGCGGGTATTGTCGCTGAAACGCCAGCCGGGTGACGTGACATCGCCGCCCATCGCCATCCCCCACTTGCCGAAAATATCGTACGTGGTATAGTCATGCTTCACCAGTTCGTACCCCCATTGGCGGTAGAGCGAGATATTCCGGCCGATACGTTGCAGGTTTTCGGGGATCGAGGGGTCGAGGACGGGACTTTTCGGATCGTCCCTGCCCGGAATAGCGGGCAATAGCAAACGCGCGGGATCCTTATAGGAGGCGCAAAGCGGGCGCGTCCAAAGACCGGGCCGCATCCCCAGCCGGCGGATACGGGTGGCCAGGGCGGCCATATCCCTGAACTTGTCGTTGGGCTTCGAGAAATCGTCCATCCAGCCGCCATCGCCGGGATGATATGGCGAATATTGCGCCCATCCGGCGTCGACAACGGAGAATGGCCGGTTGGCCGGATCCGGCGCCAGGTCCGTCATCAGGGCGGTCTGCCTGAGGATCAGGTCCGGGTTGTTGTTGCCGTAGGCATAGTACCAGTCGTTAATGCCGTAGACGGGCTGCCGGGCCAGCCTCGGACGTTCGCAAAGCAACCCGCAAAACCGGCGGGCAGTGGCAAATACGCTTTCGCCGCCCGCTCCCCCGCACACAACGATGGAGGCCGCCCGAAGTTGGCGGCTTCCGAGCAGGACGCCGCCGCCGCCGTTGCGTGTATCGAGGGTGAGGTGCAGCGTATCGTCCGCACATTGCCAGTAGCAAAGCGCGGGACAGCCGGTCCGGACGCCAAAGCAACTCGTCCTGCCCGCGGCGTGATGGATGAAATACCAGGGCATTTTTGTCCCCGGCGCCGGCGCCCGGAAGCCTTCGTCGCCATAGACGCGTTCCCATTCATCCGCGAGGACGGCGCCCCCGTCTACCGGGATAGGCCAACCGAGCCGGATAAACCGCAGGGCCAGCGACGGTGCGTCCACGACGACGGTCAACGCGCCGCGTTCCTCCCGGAAGCTGACGACCAGGTCGCGGTATCGGAAGCTACCGTCGGACGAAGCGAGGAGCGCGTGCTCGCCATCGTCCAGGACGGCGGTTGCGGATGACGGGGGTGCGATGACCGGTTGCGCCGGAGCGGCCGCACCCTGCCGGGTAATTAGAAGGCCGCCCAGCGCCAGGCCATTCAGGCGGATAAAATGACGTCTTTCCAATGGAGCGTGTTGGGTCCCCAAAATACTAAACAATCGCTAACTTACCGTCAAAGCAGCCAGTATGAAGTATCGCTGAGGGTATGGCTGGCCGTCACGGGAGCCACTGCAGGCGGGTCTCGAAGCGCTCACCCGTTGCCGGGAGGCGGTCATCCGTGGTTGAATTCTTCCAGCCGGTCCCGTTCGGTTTCTATCAATTGCCGGATACTGAGCAGCTTGTCTTCCAGCCGCCGGAAGCTGGCGGCGAGGGCGGCGGGCTCCGCCCCGAGACAAGTGTTCTCGAATTCCTGGCATTCCGCCTGCAGGGTCAGCAGACCGACGAAGCCGAACAGCGGCTTTATCTTGTGGACCGCGCTCTTCAACGCCATCCTGTCGCCTGCGGCAAAACCGGTGACGATCTGGCGCACAAATTCATCGTATTCATTGAGAACATCCGTAAAGGTTTCCCCAATCATCAGATAATCACCTGCATATAACTCGATTAGGTACCGGCTATCAATGGGAGGGCTGAAATCGAACATCTTATCGGCTAGAGGGTTCTCCATTCGCACATAATAGATAGTTAACGATCTCTAAAATAATTTATTGTCTTCCAGCGTTTCAAGGGGGCCTAACCACAAAATCCAGGTATTCTTGAGCAACCCCGTCGTCGCACTGGTCCGGTCCTTCTATGAGGATATCGTCTATTCCGGCATCGGAGCGGACTTTTCGGCGTCCAAGCAAAAAAAGACGATCCGGTTCAATCAATTCATCCTGCTCATCCTGATCGCGCATTTCGTATGCGTCGTTTCCTATTTCTTTTTCGGCTTGTATATCAGCGCGCTGATCAACCTGACGGCTGCGTATATATTTATCGTCGCCTACCATCTCAACCTGCGGCGAAGGTTTCTGCTTGCCCGGATCGTCTCCGTGCTCAACCTAAACCTTTATCTCGTGGTCATGAACTATATGGAGGGGATCAGGGCGGGCGAATATTTGTTCTACTTCCCGTACTTCCTCATCATGACCTTTATCATCAGCTTCAGGAAAAAGCTGGTGGAACTGACGACCGCGTATATGATCACGCTGGTCTCGCTGCTCTGTTGTTACTATCTCTGTCCGCAGGAGAACTATTACCAGGTACACATTGTGAATATGTTTGACAAGCTGTATGACAGCAACCTGGTGCTGTCGCTGCTGTTGTCGACCTTCTTTTCGTATGCGATCGTCCGGATCAACCGCAATAACGAATCGGCGATCCTGAAGGAAAAACAATTCGTGGACACGATCTTCAACACCTCGCTCGACGGCGTTTTTGTCCTCGACGCCGTGGCGATGATCATCACCGATTGCAACCAGCGTGCGGTCGAGTTGCTGGAGATCGGGGACAAGGCGCAGATCGTCGGGGCGCCGGTGGAAAGCCTGTTCAACAAAGAACACCTCCGGTTGTTCAGCCATGTCGGCAGCGACCCCGGGGACCCGCAAACCAATAGCTGGCAGGGAGAGCTCGCGCTGGCTTCGAAAAAGGACAACACCATCTTCGCCTTTGTCAACGTCGTCAGCTTTTTCGATCAGGATCGCCGGTTCTGGAAGATCAGCGTGCTGGATATTTCCGAGATCAAAATGACGCAGTTCGAGCTGATGAAGTCCAAGCAAAAGGCCGAGTCGGCGTCGCGCGCCAAGTCGAGGTTCCTGTCGAACATGAGTCATGAGCTCCGCACGCCGCTGAATGGCATCATCGGCTCCTCCAACCTGCTGCTGCAGGAGAAATTCCTGCCCGAGCAGCGCTCGCATCTTGAGATCCTGAAATTTTCATCGGAGCTCATGATGGTGCTCATCAACGATATCCTCGACTTCAACAAGATCGAGTCGGGAAGGTTCGAGCTCGAGAACCTGCCGCTCAACCTGCGGGCGCTGCTGAAAAAGCTCGAAGCTCAGTTCTCGGTCCAGGCGCACGCGAAAGGCCTGCTTTTCCTGCTCGATGTGGACGACAACCTGGAAACCGAGTTCCTAACCGACGAAACGAGGCTGAACCAGGTATTCAGCAACCTGCTGTCCAACGCGATCAAATTCACGCACAGCGGCGGCGTCACGCTGGGCGCGCGAAAGCTCTCGTCCACGAGTAAAAAGTCCACAATCCAGTTCATGGTCAAAGACACGGGCATCGGCATCCCTGCCAACAAGCAGCAGGAGGTCTTCGAGAGTTTCACACAGGCCGATACCGACACCACCCGCAAGTATGGCGGCACGGGTCTGGGTCTCGCCATCAGCCGCAAGCTCGTCGGTCTTTTCGGCGGCGAGTTGCAGATCCAGAGTGAGGAAGGGAAAGGAAGCACGTTTTATTTTACGGTCGAGATGGAGGTCAACGAGAATGCCAAACTCTATATCAACGACGAAAAGGTCAAGCAGCTCCAGGGGTTCGATCACCTGCGGGTGCTGATCGCGGAAGACAACAGCGTCAACATGTCCGTCGTCCGGCGGTTCCTCGTCAAATGGGGGATCGAGGTCCACGAGGCGACCAATGGCCTCGAAGCGGTGGAGAAATGCCGCGGGGACAGCTATGACCTGGTCCTCATCGACCTGGAAATGCCCGAAATGGACGGGGCTACCGCGCTGGCCGAGATCCGGAAACTGCATCCGGAGGTGCCGGCGATCGCCTTTACGGCAGCGGTGTACGAGGATATGAAGGTCGACCTCCTTCAAAAAGGATTTATGGAAGTGGTACCGAAGCCCTTCCGGCCCGAGGACCTGCACAGCAAAATCCAGAAACTGGTGGCCAACCGGGCATAGGATGAACGGGAGTCCGGAAATTTAGCTATCTTACCGGGGCGAAGATAAATCATCACTACCATGGAACCTCCTTCGTGGTCTGCCCGTTTTAGCCGGCTTCGGCAATTGTTCTGGTTATCTTTCCTGCTTACCATCGGCTATATGATCTGGGTGAGGAGCTATTTGTCGCCGCTGAGCTCCGACGAACTGGTGCAGTTCGAGATCGCCAAGACCGTGACCAGGGCGCAAGACATTATCCGGGACTGGAAGCTGACGGGCAAGTACGAGCTGGGCGTGCAGAGCACCTACCTGGCCTATGTCTTCATGCTCCTGTACACGCTTGCCATCGCCTTCGGCTGCCGTTTTTTCGCGGTGTGCACGGGGAATGAGATCATGATCAGAGGAGGACGCGGATTCTCCTGGCTGATCGTGGCAGCCACGGCCTGCGACCTCGTCGAAAACCTGGCATTGTCGCGGACGATCCGGGGACATATTTCGCAGTGGAATGTGACGATGGCCTACGACCTGGCCCAAGTGAAGTTCTCGATCGTAATCGTCTGCGTCCTGTTCATGTTAACCTGTTTTCTTTACTGGGCGGTCGGCAAGATTGCCGGCGAGCGCCATCGCTAGCGACTGCTCAATGGCTGAAACCGAAGAGGGTGCCAGGTGGTGTCGCCGTCGATCACCGTATTCTCGTTGCGAAAGCCGGCGATCACCTGCCCGTTCAGCAACATCGAAGGCTCGTGGTTGCGGGCATCTTTCAGCGCATGCAGATAGAAGGTGGCGCCGCCGATGACGGTCTTGTGCTGCCGGATCAGCGTGGGCAGGTCATAGCAGCTATGCATTTCCACGGTGGGGTAGCCGTTGATAAAGGTCTCATCCCGGAAGGACTTGCCGGTCTTGTTGGCGGCCGACAGGCGGACCGTCTTTGCGGCGGGGTCCGCCGCGGTGACATAGGTCCCGGGGGGCAGCATGGGCATGTCCGGTCTTTCGCCCGGCGCGGGGAATCTTCCCTGGACATGGGTGATCGTGTTGCTGCCTGCGTCGATATCACCCGTGAACGGGGCCAGCGCGATCACATAATAATCCGACCACAACGGCAACCGCATGCCTTCGCGCATGCCATAGGCAAGGTTGCGGAGCCACACCGTGTCGTGCCCGATGCGGCGGATAAAGCCGACGGGATAAGTCGTCGCCAGCATCCCGCTGAACTGGTCCTGGTAGGGAAGCCCCGTCGTCAGCACGATATCGCCCGTCTGCAACAGCGCCGAATCGGCGGGGTTGGTTAGCCTGAACCAGCCTGTCCAATCCCGTTTGTCGACGTGGAGCACGGCAGTTCCGGTGAGCGCCACCGTTCGTTCATAACCGCTGTTGTAGGTATATTTTGTCAGGAGGTCCATGCCTTGCCAGGGGTCGGTGAACAAATAGGTATTGCCGTAGTATACCGGGTCGATGCCCAACGCATTCAGCGGCCCGTGGGCGTGCGTATTGATCGTTACGCCATAGTTGCTGCTGCCAAGGACGCCGCCCGCGTAATACATGATCACGTTCCTGAACAAGGGCGTCGGACAGAGCCCGCAGTCGTTGAGATTGGCCGTTACGGGCGGTTCATTCATGGTCCCGCCCTCGTAGGTATCGCTATTACCCGCCAGGACGAGCCGGTATCCCTTGTCACCCATGTAGGTCCGGAGGATGCAGCCGTGGAAGGAAGTCCCCGAGCCAGCGAGATAAAAGTCGGGGTAAGGGATGCCCGGCCCCTGCGTAGCAAAATCGATCTGACAGTCTTCAAAGGAGAGCGAGGCATTGCCGCCCGCGTATCCCAGGCGGAAGAGGCCTTCCGCATACACATTCCGGAAAACGCCGCTGAAGGATTGCGCGGCGATATTGGTCAGCTGTTTCACATTGCCCGCGATATTTACGCCGTCGACCATGGGGACGCCGCCGCCGTCGCCATGCCTGATGCCGAAAGTGACGTTGTCGAATACCGTATGGGTGGCGCCCCAGACCTTCAGCCGGTCGACATGGCATTCCTTCGATTGGGCCTGTCCCATGGCATAGGCAACCTTGTTGTTGCTGATGTCGCAGTCCAGCACGTCGATCAGTTCGCCGTTTTGCTGGTTGGAAGGAGTGATCATTACGCCCACCACGAAATCGGTGATCGAGCAGCCGGTGATCTGTACCGCCGTCGAGCCGCTGCGGCTGAGGCCGGGTACATAATATTGCCGTAGTCCGGGGTACATGTCCTTTTCGCTGGCATAAGCCGCAGGGTCGGAGAAGGGATCGATCGCGATTCCCGCGTAGGGCGACACGGGCCCAAGGCGCGCATTGCCGTCCGTCCACTCGTTGAACGCGAGGGTGTCGATCTGGATGGCGTTCAGCCTGTCCGGAAAATGAAACATGCCCCGGATGATGAGATCCCTGATCTGGACGCCCTTTCCGAGCTGGACGCCGATAGCGAAACTGTTGGCGAAGCGTGGCGCGATCACGGCGCCGCCCGTGGAGAGGTCTTTAGCGTTAACCGGGCCTTCCAGCGTGATGCTCGCCTGGCGATAGCCCTGGCCGGTGAAGCGGGCGATCAGCAGCGGGCGGGAAATATGATAGGTGGCCGCCGGAAAATAGAGCGTACGCGGGGCATGATCGTTGGCCAGGACATAGTCGATCCCTTTTTGGATCGCCGCCCAGTCATCCGTGCCCGCGTCGCCAAGCGCGCCAAACCAGCGGACGTCAAGACTCCGGCCGTCGACGATCCGCTTCAACCGCAATCCGGATGCAGTGACGAGGATCATCGCGCTGTCGTCGGCGCTGGTCCTGTCGCGGGGATCCGCTCTGAACAACCCGTCCCTGCCGGCGTCCGCACCGCTGACATAATACACCCGGGCGTCCGGGGCCGCGAGGCGGCTGGCCCGAAGGGCCGAAACGGAAAAGCGGGTGATCGCCGCGCTGTCGGGGGCTTGCGCTGCGGCGGAGCCGCGCAGCAGGAGCAGGACGATGAAAGTCAGGAGAGTCGCGGAGATGCGTACGGGAGTCGCCGCGCGCGCGGAAAGTGTGACGGAGCATGGCGGAAGCGCCTGGCGCACGGAAGGCGCGCCGCCGCTAACGATTTTTGTCGGCGTAATAGACGTTCGGCGTGCAAAAAGCGAGTACTTCATAATCTACTCCCGTTAAAAAGGCATGCAGGTCGGAATTTCCCAATTCGTCGTAACGGCCGTCGAATTCAACGCAAATGACTCCGGGACGATACTTCAGGAAGTTGTTCCCCATCAGCACCTGGAGGTCGTGGTGTTCCACATCCACGCAAAGGAGGTCGATGGTCCGGCTGCCGAGGTGCCGGTCGAAGATCTGCTCGAGGGTGGTAGAGGTCATCCTGATCTCCGTGAGGTTCCGGTTGCCGGCCTTCATCTGGCCGCCCAATTCGGGGTCCACCGAAGAATATTCGTGGTCCTTTTTGTCCTGGAAGAATGTCATCTCCCTCACCTCGTCGGAGACGATGGCGTGAAGACAGATATCTTTTCTGCGGATCTTGCGGAATCTTTTCACGAGGGCCCCGTTTCCGTCGGCGCAGATGCCGGTCCAACCCTTCATATAGAGCTTGGAGGTATTCGATTTCTGGATCGGGTTGTTGCACCCAATGTCCACGTAGAAGCCATTCCGCTTGTTCTTGCCAAAGATCATCTTGAGGACGAGGTCTTCTCCGCTCATCGAGTGAGATACTGTGAGGCCTTCCATTTCAAACTTCTCCATCAGCCAACACACGAAAAGGTGAAGCCGGGAATTCCGGAACGAATTAACGATCTGGTGTCCAAAGGACATTGGTAGCGATTTTTACTTAAGAGGTAGAATTCTCTCTTCAAACGAGAAATCCGCGGACTTATTGAGTAGCACAACTGCAGGGGCTTTTCCCGGTGGCGGGAAGGGGTCGCGCACTGGACGGTAAAGGGCTGTTTCTCAAGGAATAATTAAAGGTCGTTAAATATTAAAATCTCCTATATTTGCAACGAACCGTTGTTGATGCAATAAATCCGTGGCACCGGGAGTTTTTGTGGTCCTTGAAATTCGGATTACTCTTTAAAGTTAATATTTCCTGTGACGAATAAGCTGGAGATTTTTTGTGCTAACGTAAGGACAGGGTATAGAGAGCATGCATAAGCAGCTGTCTATACCCTTTTCTCTTTTATACTATCCGTTCCCATTTAAACAATCTTTTGAAAATTAACCCGTTGCAAAACCATTTTGTGACTGAGGAGGCGAAGCTATGCCCGCAAGCAGGAAGAACTGGTATGTCGTGTATACCAAGCCCCGTTGGGAAAAAAAGGTATATACTTTATTGACGGACAAAAATATAGAAGCGTATTGTCCGTTGAATAAAGTCCGCCGGAAATGGAGCGACCGGATCAAGTGGGTGGAAGAGCCCTTGTTCAAGTCGTACGTGTTTGTCCGGGTGGCGCCGGAGGACCAGCCGGCGGTGCGACTGGTGAACGGCGTGGTCAACTTCGTCTATTGGTTGAGGAAGCCTGCGGTCGTGAAGGCGCGGGAGATCGAGGTGATCAGGAAATTCCTCAACGAGCATGAGGAGGTGTGGGCCGAGCCGGTGCACCTGGAGAAAGACGCGAGGGTGGTCATCCGTCGCGGGGCTTTTATGGACAAGGAGGCCAGGGTGGTCGCGGTCGGCGCCAAGCGCGTCCGGGTGTTGATCGACAGCATCGGGTATTCGCTCGTCGCCGTGGTGGCCCGGACGAATGTGGAAGTGATCGGAAAGTGGAAGTGATCGGAAAATGGAAGTGACCGGAAAACAGTAGATTTACAACGCAACATTATCTTAATGCACGGTTCGCTATTTATGAGAAATCACCTGCCCGTATGGGTCTGTGTCGTCCTTTTATTTTCCTTTGCAGGCACGTCCTGCGTCAGCACCCGTCCCCTGACCTATCTGCAAGGCACATTTGATACCGCAAAAGTCAGCCAGATCAAGATACCCGAAGCGCGGGTCAGACCCGGAGACCTGCTCAGCATCATCGTATACAGCGACAACCCCGAGGCGACGGCCTTGTTCAACCAATCCCTGATCATCGTCAACAACAATTCCGGTTCCTCGGCCGCTTCTTCGGGCCCGACGGGAACGGGAGGAGCGGGCGGCGGGACGGGATCCAATGCGGGCGCGGTGGGTGCGGGTTCCCCGACGACACCGGGATACCTGGTCGACGAGGAAGGCAATATCCAGTTTCAGGGACTTGGGCTGCTGCACGTGGAAGGACTGACCCGGGACTCGCTCAAGATGCTGCTCGACTCGCGGCTGAGAGTCTATCTGAAAAATCCGTACTACACGATCCGCTTTATGAACTACCGGTTCACCATGCTGGGTGAAGTGCAGCACCCGGGCATCTTCAGCATTCCGGGCGAACATATCAGCCTGCTGGAGGCCATCGGGCTGGCCGGCGACCTGACGCTGTACGGGCGGCGGGACAATGTCCTGATCATCCGCGAGACCGACGGGAAACGCGAGTATGCCCGGCTCGACCTGACAAAGCCGCAGGTCATGGTCTCCCCCTATTTTTATCTGCAGCAAAACGACGTGGTCTATGTCGAAGCGACCAAACGGAAGATCCTGGCGAACGACCAGGCAACTACCCGGAACGTGACGATCGCGGCCACGGTGATATCCGCACTCGCCATCGTCATCAGTCTTTTACGGAAATAATATCCCATATCCATGCCTGAGCATTCCAACGGAATAAATAACAATCATACACCGGTATACGTCAAGACCAACAACCCCTGGGTTGCGGGTCCCAAGGACTTTATTTATAAATACCTGCCGTATCTGCCGCTGTTGCTCCTCAGCGTGGCGTTCTTCCTGATCATCGCCTATATCAAGGTCAGGTACACCACGCAGATCTTCCGGGTCCAGTCCTCCCTGCTGATCCAGAACGATATGGCGGCCATGGGCGGCGGCGCCAACGGCAATTCGAAGGACGCGAAATTCGAAGAGTTGTTCATGACGCCCGACGCGCAGAACCTCAGCAACGAGATCGAAGTGCTCAAGTCGACGCCCGTGCTGAAACGGGTCGTCCGGGACCTCGGGCTGCAAACGGCCTACTATGGCCGCGGGAACGTCCGCGGCAGCCTGATCTATCCGTTTTTCCCGTTCACGCTGAACATCATCTCGAAAACCGATACCACCAAAGGGCTCAGCTTCAAGATCAACCTGCTCAGCGCGGACCGGTACACGGTCGACGAGGACAAGGCGATCTTTCATTTCGGGGACACCCTCACCGTCGGGGACGCGCGGGTGCAACTGACGCGGAACGTCGGCGTCAATCTTTTTCAGTACGCCACCCGCCAGTTCGAGATCGACTGGTCGCCGGTGCTGGATGCCGCGCTTGGGCTGCAGGGCGGCCTGAAGGTGCTGCAGATCAACGAGCAATCCACGATCCTCACGCTCAGCTTCGAGAGCGAGAACCCGGCGCTGGGCAAGGACGTGCTCAACGACCTGATGGCGGTCTACGACACGCTGCAGGTGGAGGACAAGAACCGCATCGCGGCCAATACCCTCCGGTTCATCGACGACCGCATCCTGGACCTCAAAGACACGATCAGCCGGGCGCAGGGCGTCGTCACGCATTTCATGGTCACCAACAAGGTGTTCGATCTCGAGAACCAGTCGAAGGACTATCTCGACAAGATGGGCGAAGCCGCGAAGACGAGGGCCGAGCAGGAGGTCAGGATCAAGATCGTGGACTACCTGTTGCAATATATCTCGGACAAGAAGAACCTCCACGAGATCGTCCCGACCAACCTGGGCATCGAAGAGCCGGCGCTCACCCAACTCGTGTACGAGTATAACCGGCTGACGCTGGAAAGGGACAAGAATGTGAAGACGAGTACCGAGGCCAACCCACTGATCGTGGGCATGGACGAGACCCTCGACAAGATCAGGGCGCAGATCTACCAGGCCCTGACCAATATCAAGACGGCGTACATGATCACCATCGATCGCCTGGAACAGGCGGAGGGGGATATCAATTCACACGTCAACGCGCTTCCCGGGAAGTCGATGGGCCTGCTGAACATCGAACGCCAGCAGAAGATCCTGGAAGACCTGTATTCCCTGCTGTTGCAAAAAAAGCTGGAGATCTCGCTGTCTTCCGCTTCGACGATCTCCAATTCACGGGTCGTGGAGCCGGCGATGGCGGGCAACGATCCCGTCAGCCCCAACAAGAAAAGCATTTATACCATGTACCTGTTGCTGGGTGTGCTGTTGCCGACGGGTTTCGTGGTGCTCCGCGAATTGTTGCAGGATAAGATCAGCGGCAAGGCTGACGTCGAAAAATATACGACCGCGCCGATCCTCGGCGAGATCGGGCATTCAGAAGGTAAACAGACCCTGGTGGTCACCCAGAACAGCCGCCGCCTGATCTCCGAGCAGTTCCGGATCGTGCGGACCAACCTGCAGTATATGATCAGCAAGGTCGACAAGCCGGTCATCATGATCACCTCCTCGTTCAGCGGCGAAGGCAAGTCCTTTGTCAGCACCAATATGGGCGCGGTCATGGCCTTGTCGGGGAAACGGACGGTCATCATGGAATTCGATATCCGGAAGCCGAAGATCGTCTCGGGCCTCGACCTGAAAAGAAAAATGGGGATCACGAATTATATCATCGGGAAAGCGGGATTCAGCGAGCTGCTCATCAAGGTCAGCGGCATCGACGACCTCTATGTCATTCCCTGCGGCCCCATCCCGCCGAACCCCTCGGAGATCCTGCTGGATCAGAAGCTGGACGAACTGATGCGCGAGGTGCTGGACCATTTCGATGTGGTCATCATGGACACCGCACCGATCGGCCTGGTGAGCGACGCGATCACGCTGAGCAGGTTCTCGAACTGTACCCTGTACATCACCCGCCAGGGCTATACCTTCCGCAAACAGCTCGGGCTGGTGGAAGACCTGTATGTCAACAAGAAGCTGCCCAATCTCTGTCTGCTCATCAACGACGTGCGGGCCGACGGCGGCTATTACGGCGGGTACTATGGCAGCGGATACGGCTATTACGGCGGGTACGGGTATGGCAAGCACTCGGATTATTTTGAAAGCGAGGACAATGGAAGAAGCAAACCGCTTTCCGTCAAGCTGCGCAACTGGGTAGACCGGGTATTCAGATAAAATCCAATTATTTCTGGCATGGAAAGATCGATAGAGGGGCCGGAGTACTGGGACCTGGTCCTGAAACCCCAACAATCTGTTTTTGAGCTGAATCTGCGGGACATCTGGCGGTACCGGGACCTGCTCTGGTTATTTGTCCGGCGCGATTTTGTTTCCTTTTACAAACAAACGATCCTCGGACCGTTCTGGTTCTTCATCCAGCCGCTGTTCACGACGATCATGTACACCTTCATCTTCGGAGGGCTGGCCAACATGAACGCCGACGGGCTCCCCAAGCCCCTCTTTTACCTGGCAGGCATCACCACCTGGAATTATTTCTCCGACTGCATTACCAAGACGTCGACGGTCTTCAAGGACAACGCCAATATCTTCGGGAAGGTCTATTTTCCGCGGCTGATCATGCCGCTTAGCCTGGTCATGTCCAACCTGATCCGGTTTGCGGTCCAGATGGGCCTCTTCCTCGTCGCGATGGCCTGGTACGCGTGGGTGGAAAAAAACCACAATTTTCATTTCTCCGCGTACATCCTGTTGTTCCCGGTCATCGTCGCCGAGATGGCGCTGCTGGGCCTGGGAGTCGGGATGGTCATTTCGGCGCTTACGACCCGCTACCGGGACCTGGCCTTCCTGCTGGTATTCGGCGTACAGTTGCTGATGTATGCCACGACGGTCGTCTACCCGCTGTCGACCGTGCTCGTAAAATTCAGGAACCATCCCTGGATAAGCGCGATCATCGAATACAACCCGATGACGCCGGTCATCGAGACCTTCCGCGTGGGATTCCTCGGCAGCGGTACGTTCACCTGGTCCCTTTTTATCTATTCGGTGGTCGTCACCTTATTTATCTTATTTCTCGGGATCTTTATCTTCAACAAGGTGGAACGAAACTTTGTGGATACGATCTGAACCCTCAACCCTCAGTATGGCTGTCGTCATCAAAGTAGAACAACTTTCAAAGGCATATCAATTAGGCGAGATTGGCACCGGGACCATTTCCCGCGACCTCGAGCGCTGGTTCGCCCGGCTGCGGGGAAAGGAAGACCCGTTCCTGAAGGTCGGGGAAGTCAACGACCGGACGGCGAAAGGGGAAAGCGATATCGTCTGGAGCCTGCGCGATATCAGCTTCGATGTGATGCAAGGAGAATCGGTCGGCGTGATCGGGCGCAACGGCGCGGGCAAAAGCACCCTGCTGAAGCTACTCAGCCGGGTAACGGCGCCGACCACGGGGCTGATCAAGGTGAAGGGCCGGATCGCCAGCCTGCTTGAAGTGGGCACCGGTTTTCATCCCGAATTGACCGGGAAGGAAAACGTTTACCTGAACGGCGCGATCCTCGGCATGCGGAAAAAGGAGATCGAACGGAAGTTCGACGAGATCGTCGACTTTTCGGGGGTGGAACGCTACATCGATACGCCCGTCAAACGTTACAGCAGCGGGATGTACGTCAGGCTTGCCTTTGCCGTCGCGGCCTACCTGGAAAGCGAGATCCTGATCGTCGACGAAGTGCTCGCCGTCGGGGACGCCGAGTTCCAACAAAAATGCCTGGGGAAAATGAAGGACGTGAGCAGCCGGCAGGGCCGGACCGTGCTCTTCGTCAGCCACAATATGAGCGCCGTACTGAACCTTTGCGACAAGGGGGTCGTATTGCGGAACGGCCAACTGGATTTTTGCGGGAACCTGCGCGAGGCCGTGCAGCGATACCAGAACAGCAATATGACGCGCAGCCACGAATGGATCACGGATAAGTCCTCCCCCCTGCCGCAAATCCGCTATGCCAGCCTCGAGATCGCCGAGAATCAACCCAACCTGACGCTCAAAATAAAAGTGAAAATTGGTTCGGCTTCCAATAATTCGGCAGCCTTTATTGCGTTTGATATCAAGAATGGATTCGGTACCACGATCATGCAGGCCATACCGAGCATCACCCCGTTCCTCGAATGCGACGGGAAGGAGAAAGAATATTTGTTCCAGGTGGACCTGGTAGGGCTGATCCCCGATTCGTATTTTGTATCGATCTGGATCGGCCCGCATAATTCCGAGACGTACGACTGGCAGAAGGACATCCTGTCTTTCGAAGTCCAGCAATCGCCAACCGCAGGAAGAACGTTCCCACACCACTATGATAACGGATTTATCGTACCCAATTCAAAAATTGTTCAGGGGATATGAAAAAAGTGATTAAAAAAGTCATCGAGAAGTCCGGTTACGTCCTGCAAAAAGCCGGCGAGGATACGGGATATGATGAAATTTTCGAGGAGTTCGGGAGTTATACGATGATCACGCGGACCATGTACGCGGAGAATCTCCGGGTGGCCCGGATGTATGCCGCCGACATCGAAGGGAATGTGGTGGAGTGCGGCGTGTGGAGAGGCGGGATGAGTGCGGGTCTGGCCAGGGTCCTGGGCGATCACCGGAAATATTATCTCTTCGACAGCTTTGAGGGCCTGCCGGCGGCCAAAGAGATCGACGGCACCGCCGCCAGGCAATGGCAGGACGATAAGAACGGGACGACCTATTACGATAATTGCAAGGCCGAAACGGCGTATGCGGAAGCGGCCATGAAAAAGACCGGCGCCCGGTTCGAACTGATCAAGGGGTGGTTTTCGGAGACCCTGCCGACCGCCACGTTGCCGGGCCGTATCGCCCTGCTCCGGCTGGACGGCGACTGGTACGAATCCACGATGGATTGCCTCACCAACCTGTATCCCCGGGTCGCGCCAAAGGGCGTGATCATCATCGACGATTATTTTACCTGGGAAGGTTGCTCCAAGGCCGTCCATGATTATTTGTCGGCGACCAAGTCATCCAGCCGTATCCACACGTCGGCGGGCGGCGTCTGCTTTATCATCAAGAACGATCAATCCTGAGAAAAACCAATACGCATGGAGACCCTGACCGTTCCTTCCCCGACAAGCAGCTCCCCTCCCAGGCGACAACTCGGCCATTTGCCCGAGATGGATTCACTGCGCACGCTGGCGGTCTTTATGACGCTGCTGGCGCACTACTGCCCGGTAGAGATCCCCTATATGTGGTACGGGGTCCCGATCTTCTTCACCATCTCCGGGTTCCTAATCACGACGATCCTGCTGAATTCGCTCTATAACAAGGATGCCTCCAGGCCGGGCATCATCGGGAATTTCATGGTCCGCCGCGCCTTGCGGCTTTTCCCGATCTACTACCTCATGATCGCGTTCTTCTGGTTTGCGAAGAACCATTTTTCGCTCTACCTGTGGAAGGACGAGTTCACGCCTTATTTCTTCACCTACACCCCGAATTTCCTCATCCATTCCATCGGCTATCCGCAAGCCGGCTGTTTCTCACATCTCTGGTCGCTGGGGGTCGAAGAGCAATTTTACCTGTTCTGGCCCTGGGTCCTTTTCTTCACGCCGCGGCGGCTCCGCCTGGCGGTCATCCTGGTCCTCATCGGTTTTGCGCTTGGTTACCGGACCGTCAACTACAAGGATGAATTCGCGGGCACGCTGCCCTATGCGAACCTGCATACCCTGGGTGTTGGCGCGGTGCTGGCCTGGCTCTATGTCCGCGGCGGGAAGGCCATCGACTGGCTGAAGGACCGGCGGCACCTGCTCTTCACCGTTACACTGGCCCATCTCGTGGCCGTCCTGATCTTCTTCCGCAATGACGTGGCGTTCTGGCATTTCTACCGCGAGCTCAGCCTTTGTTGCTGCACCTTTTCCATCGTCCTGGTCAGCATTTACGGCTGGAAAGGCCCTGCCGGCTATCTTAGCCGCAACAAGGCGGTGCAATACCTCGGTTCCATCAGCTATGGCATCTATCTCTACCATATGCCGGTGCCGTTCGTCTACCGGGCCCTTGCCGCAAAAGTGAAGTTCCTGTCGGCGATCCATATGTCCGACTGGGTCTTTATGATATTCTGTTTTGGTGTCACGATCGCGCTGGCGGCGATATCCTATACATTCATCGAAACCCCCTTCCTGCGCCTGAAACGGCGTTTCAGCGGGCAGCGGCATAAACATTCAGACTATGAAGGAGCTCGTCAAGTCCATATTGCATAAGGTCCCATATGTCAAAGGCCTGCACGAACAGACGGCCAATACGAACAAGAATTCCTTTTACCCGGCCGGGCATTACTATTCGCCGATCGTGTCGGTGGACGATATCCGGCGTCGCGAAAAGGATATCTGGAAGGGCGCCGGGACCGACGGGATACCCGGGATCGACCTCCATACGGCGGAGCAGGTCGCACTGGCCCGCCAGTTTGCGGGGTATTACGCCGGACTGCCGTTCGCTAAGGAAAAGACCGGCAATCTCCGGTACTGGTATGAGAACAATTTCTATTCCTATACGGACGGCATTGTGTTGTATTCCTTTATCCGGCATTTCCATCCGAAGCGGATCATCGAGGTCGGCTCCGGCTATTCATCGGCGGTCATGATGGACGTGAATGAGTTGTTCTTTCAAAACCGGATCGGGCTGCATTTCATCGAACCCTACCCGGAGCGGTTGTATTCACTCATGTCGGAGGCGGATAAACGGCAGGCCACGGTGCTCGAGAAGCCGGTCCAGGAAATCGACCCGGCCTTCTTTGCGCAACTGGAGAAGGGGGACATCCTGTTTATCGACAGCAGTCATGTGTCGAAGTGCGGGAGCGATGTCAATTATATATTGTTTGAGATCCTGCCGGCGCTCAATAGCGGGGTGCTGATCCATTTCCACGATGTCTTTTATCCATTCGAATACCCGAAGGATTGGGTATTCAGGGGATGGAACTGGAATGAAGATTATTTGCTGAAGGCCTTTCTGATGTACAACAACCGGTTTACGATCCGGTTGTTTGCGAACTATTTGCATGTTCACCACCCCGACGCGTTTGCCGGGATGCCCCTGACCTATCTGAATACGGGGGGAAATTTTTGGATCGAGAAAAACTAATTGCGGCACCGCATCATGAATACAGCTACCATCCCGGTTAAATATACCCACGAGGCGGGAACCCATAATTTGGAATCGCCCGGGATCATCGTCCCCTACCTGATGGAAAAATTTCAGCCCCGGTCCGTCGTGGACGTAGGGTGCGGGATCGGCACCTTCCTGGCCGTGTTCCGGCAGCAAGGAGTACAGGACGTGCTGGGGATCGACGGGAAATGGGTCGACCGTCGTCAACTTATGATCCCGCAGGAGCATTTCCTGGAAGCGGACCTCGAAAAGCCGATCCGTCCCGACCGGAGCTTCGATCTCGTGCTTTGTCTCGAGGTGGCCGAACACCTGGCGCCCGCGTCCGCCGATACGATCGTGGACAGCCTGACGGGATTGGGCAAGCGGATCGTGTTCTCCGCCGCCACCCGGCAGCAAGGCGGTCAGTACCACATTAACGAACAGGAGTTTTCGTACTGGAAAAAGAAATTCGAGTCGAAGGGCTATCGCGTCATCGATTGCCTCAGACCCTATTTCTGGAACATGAGCCGGGTCCAATGGTGGTACAAACAGAATATGTTCCTCGTGCTGCACGAGTCGATCGACCCGGGGCCCTACAAAATTTCCGCAGGGTTCTCGGAGAACCATGTGCTTATCCACCCCGACCTGTACTATGAGCGGATGCAGGAATACGAGAAGCAGGCGGAAGCGCTGCGGCGGTTCGGCGCCGGGGAAGGCGGGAACGTGAACCTCTATCTCAAATTGTTGTTTCGCAGCTTTACCAAAAGCTTCCGGAAATAAGAACCCCCGTGCTAGTCTCCGTCATCGTTCCCGTTTACAATGGAGCCGTCTATATCCCCGACACGATCGAGTCGGTCCGGCGGCAGACGCACCGGAATTGGGAATGCATCATCATCGACGACGGATCGACCGACGACACCGCGGCCGTCGTGAAGGCCCTGATCGCTTCGGATGACCGGTTCCGGTATGCCTGGCAGCCGAACGCCGGCCTGTCCGCCGCCCGCAACGCCGGGTTGGAAAGGGCGAAGGGTGGCTATATCCAGTTCCTCGACGCGGACGACGTACTGCTGCCGCCCAAGCTGGAATTGCAGCTTGCGCAAATCGCCGCGGAGGGTACCCAGGCCGGTTATACGGACTACAGGACGGGCACGGCGACGGATATCTACCTCCCCGCGGACTTTTATAAGCCGGCGCAATTCAGTCGCGGGCCGGAGCTGGGCGAACTGATCGCCCGCTGGGAATCTTCGCTGATCATCCCGCCGCATTGCTGGTTGTTCCACGCCTCCTTTTTCCGGGAGAAGGGCCTGCGGTTCGATACCGCGCTTCCCAACCACGAAGACTTCGATTGCTGGGTCAATATTTTCCGGCTGTCGCCCGGCGTCAGCTATCTCGATCAGCAACTCGTCATCTACCGGGTCTCCGAAGGATCGATGTCGAGGAATACGGTCCGGATGGGCGAGGGGTTTCTGCAGGTATTGGACAAGCAGCTGGGCGCCGGCGGGCAGCCGCGGGAGATCAGGCGGGTGCTTGGCAGGAAAAGACGGGAGACGTTGCGGCGGTACAACCGCTTCGACCGTATGACGCCTGGTGACAAGCTGCGCTCGATCCCGCATCTTTTCGAATATTACCGTAAAAGGATCTTTAACCGATAGGTTGTGGATAAGGATATTTTATTTTCTATCGTGATCCCGGTCAAGAACGGGGATTTTTGGCTGGACAAGCTGCTCCGGCGGTTGGTCGGCCAGACGCTTTTTTCGCGCTCCGAGATCATCGTCATCGATTCGGGCAGCACCGACGAGTCGCTGGCGATCGTGGCCAAGTACCCCGTCCGGCTGATCCGGATACCGCCCGATTCCTTCAACCATGGGCTGACCCGCAACCTGGGCGCCAGCGAAGCGAAGGGTGAATACGTGGTAATGACCGTGCAGGATGCGGTCCCGGAAAACGACCAGTGGCTGGAGCGTTTCCTCGAAGGTTTCGCCGACGACGATGTCGCGGCCGTCTGCGGGCAGCAAGTGGTGCCGCACGAACGGGACAAGAACCCGGTGCTCTGGTTCCGACCCGTCTCCGCCCACCGGACCTGGTATTGCCACTATGCCGATCCCGCCGATTTCCTGAAACTCAGCCCTTCGGAACAGCGGGAGATCGCCGGTTGGGACAACGTGACGGCCGCCTACCGGCGCCGTGTGCTGCTCGAACACCCGTTCCCCGCGACGGATTTTGCGGAGGACATCACGTGGGCGCGGATGATGCTGCTCAAGGGG
>DATNBP010000141.1:0-24197 GCA_035572015.1 Puia sp.
CTGCTGGTGCTTTCGCTAACCCGGGCAGGATTGCTGGATAAGGTCCTGATGACTTTCCATGACTGCACCTCACAACAACAAAAATTAGCGGAGCAGGAATTCGCCGCGCTTGCGGGGAAAAGAAAGAACAGTAAACTGCTGGATGCAGTTTTCGTCACCCGTCAGAAGCTGGAAAAGGAGGACGCCGACGTGGCCTTCTCCGCGAACTTGTTGACCCCAAGGGAGCAGCAAGTACTGGAGCTGGTAGCCAAAGGCTTCTCCTCGAAGCAGATCGCCGACCTACTCTCGATCAGCAAACATACCGTGGAATCGCATCGCAAGCGCCTGCTGCAGAAAATGAAAGCCAGTAATGCGGCGGATCTTATTCAAAAGGCGCGTTTTGCCGGCTGAAGTGCGAAGCTACGATCGGCGGTATTTTGCAGATTATCGGCGGTTGCCATGCCGGTGGAAAACCCGGCGCTACCGTTGGGAAGTTGGCTGCCCTTGCATGTCCTGATCCACCTTAGTTTTGGAAAATAAAATACGCCATGAACAAATATTTAACCATCTCTGTGCTCTCCGGCATGCTCCTGGCAGGGGCATCCTGCAAGAAAGTGGACGATGGAGACTATTGTATGACACCGGACGCGCCGGCGAGGAAGGTCCGGTACGAACTGTTTACAAACAGGGACTTTTCCGGCAATCAGGATACCATTCGTTTCGACCTGGTTATGGCCAGGGCAGAGGCGCTTATTTTCGATTCAGCGCTGGCCCCCATGAGGATCGAAGACATCCCGGATTCTCTCCATCGGATCATCATGGAAAAGCTCGTGCCGGATGGTATTCCGGACAGCCTGGCAGTAGGCTTCAATTATGCCATCGATGATGTCGGCTTTTCCGGATTTAAGGATATTTTTCCCGCAGGCGATACATTGAAGATAGTCAGGTTTTCATTCGATTGAGAGAGTTTGGTAGTTGGTTTTAGCAGGAGTAGTCCCGGTCGTAAAGACGGGGCTATTTTTTTTTGTTAGATCATGTGTGCATTGACGATAGTAATAGGTTATTCCGGTAAAATTTATGATCAGCTGCAAGCAACTTTAAATTATCATAGGCCGTTTATCTGTTTGCATTTAAAATAAAAAACAAACAGTCGATCATGAAAAAGAAAATGAGCGTCATCGGTGGCATAGCTATCGTTGCTTTCGCTGTGACTCTGAGCCAGTGCTCCAAAAAGAATAGTTATAGCGCGCCCGCGCCGCCGGCCGCGAAGGTCGTCGGCCTGCGCACCGATGTTGCGCTTGGAAATTACCTGGTGGACACTAATGGACATGCACTTTATTTTTTCGCAAACGATGCCGATGGCCGGAATAATTGTTCTGGACCTTGCGCGCTGTCGTGGACCGCATATGGTGGCGGCGGCCTTTCCGGCGGACAGCTCGACGCGGGGCTTGATCTCTCCGATTTCGGCAGTACGGCTTCCGCGGCGGGTGGAACACAACTGACCTATAGAGGGTGGCCGCTGTACACGTACAACCCCTCCGGTACTCCCGAAGCGGCGGGACGGATATCGGGTGACGGCGTGGGGGGCATCTGGTTTGTGGCGAAGCCCGACTATTCCATCATGCTGGCGAATTTTCAGCTGGTCGGAAAGGATGGAAACAACTATAAATCGGATTATACTGAAGGGACCGGAAGGACGATCTATTTCACGGATGACCGGGGACATACATTATATGCCTTCAAAGCCGACAGCGCCAATCACAACAGGTATACTTCGGCGGAT
Source organism: Puia sp. (assembly GCA_035572015.1). Classification (GTDB taxonomy): domain Bacteria; phylum Bacteroidota; class Bacteroidia; order Chitinophagales; family Chitinophagaceae; genus Puia. The sequence continues at coordinate 1,763 of DATNBP010000141.1, forward strand.
TTTTCCAACAACGCAGTATGGCCGATATACGGAGCGGCGTCGGACCTGGCCGTTCCTTCGGTGCTCGACAAGACCCAATTTTCGACGACAGGCGTTTTTGGCAGGAGCCAACTCACTTATAAGGGGTGGCCTTTGTATTTCTTTGGAGCGGATTCAAATCTCCGGGCGAAGAATTCCGGTATCACGGTTGGGTCGCCACTGGGGACTGCCGGCCGCACATGGCCCGTTATGGTGCAGAGTTTTTTGGGTGCGCCACAGCCTTGAGCCGCGGCATAGCGTTCAGGGAAGGAAAATAGAATAACCGTACAATAACAGGATCGCCGCTCCGGTTGCACCACGGGGCATCTGGCATCCTGTTATTTTTTTGTATAGGTATGGCGTCGCCAAAAGGTGTACCGCCGGAAAAAAATTCAAATCGATGGTAGAAAAAGATTGGCTGCCGGCCAGGGCGGCCCGGTTTAATTCTCCGCAGGGGCTGGCAGTTGACGGGGAAGGAAATGTCTATGTCGCCGACACTTCCAATAACCGAATCCGGAAAATTACCGCCGCCGGAGTGGTCTCCACGCTGGCTGGTACCGGCAAATACGGGTTGCAAGACGGTGTTGGGTCTTCGGCGCTGTTCAATTATCCTTCGGGTATAGCGATTGACGGCAGCGGAAATCTTTATGTGGCAGACCAGGACAATCACGTGATCCGGATGATCAGGGCGGATGGTCTGGTCTGTACGGTAGCCGGCGATGGCTGTGCGGGCTACAAGGATGGCCATCGGAATGCGGCCAGGTTCAATTATCCTTCCGGGGTGGCGGTGGATCCGGCGGGAAACGTCATTGTAGCCGATCAGGGTAATCACGTTGTGCGCCTCATTTCGACGTCAGGTAAAGTGTCGACGCTCGCAGGAACGGGCGACGGAACCTACCGGGATGGGCGCGCGGCAGAAGCCGCATTCAATTTCCCATCCGGCGTAGCGGTCGATACCTCGGGGCAGGTGTATGTAGCAGATTCATATAACAATATCATCCGGAAAGTGGCCCCAACCGGGTTCGTCAGTACACTTGCGGGTGATGGCACCCGGTCGTACAAAGACGGTGAAGGTCAGGCAGCGCGTTTCAATCATCCGTATGGCATTGCCACCGATACAGCAGGAAATATCGTTGTGGCGGATACCTATAATAACCGGATCCGAATGATCACCCCGGCCGGCTTTGTAAATACGATTGCCGGCGATGGCCGACGGCATTGCCATGCGGGATATTGCCCGGGGGCTTCATTGAATTATCCAACGGGTGTCGCCTTGGACAACGGGGGAAATCTCTTTGTCGCGGATACCGGATCCAGCCGCATCAGGATGTTGCAGCCGCTTTATACATAGCTGAGCCACCACTGCGTCGTCCGGTGCGATTTTTTATACAGGTCGTACCAACGGCAAACCGGAAACAGGATGAGGACAACGGCAATCCATATGGCATAAACCCACAGAAGGTCGAATCCATAGCCCTTTAACGCAGGCACGCGATTGACCCGGTCATGGAGGATCATATCGGAAACAGGGTGCCCGGCGATCATAACCCCGACCAGGGCAAGCAGGTGGATCACAAGGAGATGGGTAAAATAATAGAACATCGGTACCCGGCCAAAAATGGAAATTTTCGCAGTCATCCTGTTGAGGGGTCGTTCAGCCAGGCCAAGAAAGATTAACGCCGGGCCGAGCGTCATCAGCGTATATAGAAGGGAAGGCGGGTATTTGGTTACATTCAAGAACGAAAGGATGTCGAAAGCGATATTGTTCTGTATTGACCAAGGTGCGGGGTCTCCAAACAAATTAATGGCACGGAGCAGGATAAAAACGAAAATCGCGGTACCGCCCCCCAAAAGGAGGATACGCTTCCTGGTACGGACCGGGTAGCCGCGTACAAAGACAGGTCCCAGGCAGTATCCCGCTGCCATGATGCCGATCCAGGGTAAAACGGAATACCGGATCAACAGTTTAAAGGGACCCACCGCATAATCGCCCGGTTCGTGCAGGAGGGACCAGGCGATTGAAGCCGGTCCCGTGCCGGGAACATGGATAGGATCGAGCAAGTTGTGACCAGCGATCAGTACGATCGCCAATACCGCGAGAACGCGCGGGTTGAGCCGGACCAGCGCCGACATTGCGATCATACTCACACCGATCGCCCAAATCACCTGAAAGCTGAAAGCGGGGTAGGCTGGGTTAAAGGTCCACTCCAGCGTAACAATAAACAGCTCCGCGAGTACAAGCCAGATACCCCTTTTAAGCAAAAAGACCGCAAGGGCCTTCTTCCCTTTTTTGCGACCGGATAAATGGGCGGAGATGCCTGAGAGAAAGACGAACACGGGCGCGCAAAAGTGCGTGATCCATCTTGTAAAGAAAAGCGGGACGCTCGTTTGCGTCAGATCGGTCGGATTGAAGAAAAAGGCGTTGCGATGGAAATAGTCGCGGACGTGGTCGAGCGCCATTATGATCATGACGGTGCCGCGCAACAAGTCGATGGAAGTGATCCGGATGTTATTTCGGGTCAGCCGGCCGTCAATGGCGGCCGGGGACCGGAGGGGGATTGTTTGTGCGATGATTTTTGTTTGAAAATACAGCACGAATGTCTGCCCGTGGCGGGGAATGACCTGGCGGACGTCTGAGAGGTATGGCCGGTGGGAAGCAATTTCCCAACGGCGGTCAATATTTAAAATTCTCCTTGATCTTCGCCAGGAAAATTTCCTTTTTTCGCCGACTGACCTCGATTTCCATACCATTGCTCATGATCACGGTGCCGCCTTCCCCGCGCTCGTATTCTTTTACATGAAGGAGGTTGATAAGAAAGGACTTGTGGATACGCAAAAAGCTGGTATCGGTGAGCAGCCGCTCATAGTCGAACAGCGGCTTGGAAGCAATAAGCGTCTTGACAGGGGCGAGCCGGAACACGGTATAGCTCCGCTGCGCCTCACAGTATATGATGTCTTCCAATTTCACGATCGTGAAACCTTTTTGGGTAGGCAGGCAAAGCCTCATTTCCAGCGGGGATCCCGCCTTTTTAATATTATGAAGTAAGGCGGCCGTCTGGATCTCGTCTTTTTCGTCCATGAGACGCCTTTTGACCCGTTCCACCGCTTCGATCAAACGGTCTTCATCGACGGGTTTCATCAGGTAATCCACGGCGCTGAATTGCAGCGCTTGTAATACATATTCGTTATGTGCGGTAACGAAGATCACCTTCAGATTGCTTTCCGGCAGGTCCGCCAGCAGCTCCAGGCCGCTCTTGCCCGGCATCTGCACGTCAAGGAATAAAAGGTCGGGCTGGTGCTCGGCAAGTTTTTGTTCTGCAACAGCCGCATTGGAGGCAGTGGCTACAACATCCACGTCCGGGCAATGCATTTCCAGCATTTTTCTTAAGGTGCGGACTCCATCCGGTTCGTCATCGACGAGGATTGCTCTCATAGATATAATTTATGCTTGATAGTTTTGAAACGGAGGATCGCCCGCGTGCCGGAGTGGTTGGTTTCCAGTTCACTCAGGTCCCGGATGTCAAGGGTGCAACCGGTGCCGTACTTGTCGTTCATGATCTTTATCCGGTTCCTCAGATTACTGAGGCCAACGGATTTATGGGCCGAGTGGCCGATTTTTCGCAACCTTTCCGAAAGCAGAATACCTATACCATTGTCTTCAATGCTGCAGCAAATGGTTTCTCCCACCTGGTAGAACCGCATCAGCAGATATTTTTCACCGGTCTTATACATGAGCCCGTGCCAGATGGCATTTTCGACCAGCGGCTGTATCATCAGGGTGGGGATAAGCGTGTCTTCCCTGTCGATGTTGTCGTCCACGCTGATCTCAAAGCGGAATGAGTCGTCAAAGCGGAGGTTTTCCATTGCCAGGTAGCTTTCCAGGTGTTCGATATTTTCATATAAAGTAGTGAAGATCTCCTTGGATTGGTTAAGCGTTATCCGGATCATGTTCGCAAATTTGGTCAGATACCGGGACGCTTTTTCCCGTTCGTCGCTCAGGATCATTCCTTTGATGCTATTCAGGCAATTGAAGATGAAATGCGGGTTCATCTGCGTCTGCAGGGCTGAAAGCTGGGCTTCGGCGAGCTGCTGATTGATCAACGCGATCTCCTGTTGATGTACTTCAAGTGAGCGTTCAGATTCAATATGTTTGATCTTGTTGCCGACCAGAGTGGCGATGGTATTCAGTATCTTGACATCCCTTTCCGTAAAATGGCTGGCGACCGGATGCTCTGCATCGATGATGCCGAGCAGCTCATCGTTGTGCAGGATAGGTACGCTGAGTTCGCTTAACCGCGGCAGGTCGTCGATCCGGTACCGCTCGTCTTTTCGGGTATCCTGCACCAGCGTGGTCTTGCGGGTCATAATCGTATGACCGACCACGCCCTGGCCGGGCGTCACGTCAAAGGCTTGCCTGATGATCGCTTCGGGGGAGCCCTTGGGCCCGAAAGCGGCTTTTTGGATCATTTTTGTTTTGTCATCGTTCCACAAATAGATGATGCAGTCGACATACCCAAGCCGGCTGATCAGGTTTTGGGTGACGTCCCAAAGGACGTCGTCGATATTGTTTCGGGCGGTCAGTGAAGAGGAAAAATAGCTGATGATCTGCTCGAGCGCCCGTTCCCTTTCTTTTTTTCGTACCGCGTTGACCCGCGACTTGTTGATGAATATGATAGCGGAGACGACAATGATCAGCAATAACAGGTCAAACCAGGCCGTGTCCCAGAATGGCGGCCGGACAATCAGATGCAGCGTCCTGACCTGTTGCGGCCAGTGATTATTCGCGGAATACAGCTTGATCTGGATAAGGTGCGATCCGCCGGACAGGTTGGAAAGCGTAATGCCGGGCTGGCTGTTGAGATCGTTCCAGCCGGTATCCGCTCCGGCCGGAGCCCGCCACGCATAGCGGTTTTCCTCCGGATCCGTAAAGTTGATCGTATTGAAGGCGATCGCCACGGTGTTTTGGGACCAGGCCAGGTGAAGCTCGTCGCCATCAGGGTAGACCGGGGTATTGTGGGCGGAAATTCTTTCGATAAATAGTGCGGGCGATGGCCGGTGGGAAAGGGATACATCGGGGGTAAAAGAGATTAGCCGGTGCATGGCGGCGATATAGAACCGGCGATTGGAGGAGTCGTAAAAGCTTTCCTTTCTTGCAGAAGTGATTGTAACGGCAGGAAGCCCTTCGGCGATGGTGAATTGCTTGATTGAATTGTCCCGGACGTCTAAAGCGGTGATCCCATTGTCTGTGCCCATCCAGATATGATGGTCGATGATGCCGGAAGCGGTGAGCGTATTGCCGTCGATCAGGTTGTTTTCCTCCTGGCGAAGGCGCATCGAGTGTGTGGTACAGTTATACTGGATAATCTCATTACCATAGGAGGACATCCATAGATTATTTTGGTCGTCCCGGTCGAGGATCAACATATAATTCCGGACCGGATTGCCGACCCGGGGGTAGGGGATTAGCGTGTCCACCCTTTGTCTGTTAACATTCCAGCGGCAAAGGCCGTCTCCCGCCAGCCAGATATTTCCCCCCAGATCCTCGGCCATGCTGAAGACATAAGTGATTTTCAATAGCGGAAAGGCCGGCGGCGAAAGATCCGAGAAACTACGGAGTGCCCGGTTGTACCTGATCAACCCATTCAGGCTTCCGAACGAGATCCAGATATCCTTTCTGGAATCGCCGAAAAATGCGATAGTGTTCGTTGTTTCCGTCCATTCCAGATTGTCCGGCATTTTCACTCGTCCATATCGATAGTTGTGTTTGCAAAGCCACAGGACGCCCCTGGACGTACCAAGCCAGAGCGTGTCCGGATCGTACGGAAAAATATTGATAATGGTACTGCTAAATCCGGGTTGGGGGTCAAAAGTAATTTGCCTGCTGATCCTGCCGGTCTTTTTGTTCAACAGCAACAGACCTCCTTCATGGATCAGGCCGAGGAAAAGGGTGGTGCTATCCGCATAAATGCTTTTAATGGCATGCTCAAGCAATGAAGGCTGCTGGAGTGAAAGGTCGGCGATCGAAAAAAAGGAGCTCTGAAGTTTTTGTTTGTAGAGGCCATCTGCCGTGCCGATCCATAGGCGCCCCGTCCGGTCCCGGTATACGGCAGTACAATAAACGCCCTTAAAATATTTGCGGCCGTCACAGGAGAGTTGCTTTGTTTCCGGCTGATATCGGAATAAATAAAAGCCGTTGGATCTGCAGGTGACGGCGATCAGCGTATCATTGATAAAGTCGAGGCTGCTATACCATCCCAGTTCAGGTCCCACGGCGAATGGCATCGGGAAGGACCGTGTCACTTGTGAGTGCAGGTCGGATACATCAATGCTATTTCTGTCTTCGTCAAGGCTAAAGACTTCCCCATTCTTACCGGGCCAGGTCGGTCTTGTCATCCCGGAGCTATCGGTAAAGATCCTTTTCAGACCGGGGCGCCGCGTGATAAAATCAGTATCGATCCGGCCGGTGGACGGTTCGAAGATCACGCCGGTCAACGGGGCTATGCCTTGTTGCAGCGTCATTCCATCTGCAAAAGTGCGAAGCCAGCCCCCATAGACAAGTTCCCGCCGACCGACATCTCCGGTCGCAAAATGATCGTAACGCGACTTGAGTGTACCTTTCGCATCGAAGACATACAAACCCGTCTTCGAGGAAACCACATAGTTTCCCAGTTTGTCCCTGATAATATGCATGCCATGATTCGTCCAGAAATGGATCAGCGGGTCGCAGGGAACAATGAAGGCCCGGAATCTGCCCGTGGAGGGATCGAGTGTGAAGGCGCCAGCCCGGGTGGTGCCAATGATCTCATTTGCGGAATGACCTTGCATCGAGACGATGTAGTTGTCGGGCACCGGAGATGTCATTGACGAAGGGTCGTTAAAGAAGGGAAGGAAGGTCTTGCCATCGAAGCGGTCGACACCCTTGTGGGTCGCTACCCAGATGAAGCCGGTCGAATCCTCGGCAATGCCCGACACAAAATTATTTGAAAGGCCCTCCAGCCGCGTGTACCGGATGAAATCTTGCTCGTCGGGTATCTGCGCCAACGGCGAGCCGCCCATGGCCGGGAGCAAAACCCAGAGGATGGCGATCGATCGCAGTGTGGCGGGGCTCATATGCGCAGGTGCATTGGTTAGTGGTCTAAAGGTACACCCTTGGCCAGTGATATGTATGCCCCTCCAGACCGTTGAAAAGGGGAACACCGTTGGGAGGATGGGGTACGACGTTGGTGGCGCCTTTGGCGCCGGTAGGCGAAAAGAAATGGGAAATATTTTTTGGCAGACGCTGTGAAAACGTACCGGAGGCGTGCGAATATGAGCAGCCGGCAACAAGGGAATTCGCTTAACCAGTTGATTATGAGAATATAGGTAAATTAGCTTCGGTGCGGACGGAGTGAGGGGGCCTCAATTTTTACGGGTATCGTCATGCTGGTGGCGATAGGCCCGGGGCGTTTGGCCAACCCGTTGTTTGAATAGCCGGGTAAAATGCTGCGGATACTTGAAGCCAAGGTTATAGGCGATTTCGCTGATGGATTTTTCGGGGTCAAAAACGCGTTCTTTTGCGATGTCGATCAGCTTGTTCCGGATGTGATCCTGCGCGGAGATCCCCGTCTCTTTTTTTATTAGATCTCCAAAGTAATTCGCCGACAAGTTGAGTTGACCGGCGCACCATCCGACCGACGGGAGGCCGATAATTTGAGGGTTATCGGAGCTGAAATAATCATTCAGCAACGTCGCCAGGCGTTCGACAATGCCTTTGTGCACATGATCACGGGTAATGAACTGCCTGTCGTAAAATCGCGTACAGTAGCCGAGGAAGAGCCCGAGATTGGCGACGATCAATGTCCGGCTATGCTTGTCTATCGCATGCTCCAATTCGTACTCAATCTTCGAAAAAAGGTCCAATACGATCTGTCTTTCCTTTTCTGACAGATGCAGCGCCTCATTTACATCGTACGAGAAAAACGAATAGTCCTGTATATGCTTGCCCAAGGAGGTGCCTTTGATAAGATCGGGATGGAATAATAATGCCCACCCTTTTGGTTCGAAGGTCGGTATCTTCGGCTGTACCCCCAGTACCTGCCCCGGCGCAACGAAAACAAGCGTACCCGCCTGGTAATCGTATGTGCTCCGTCCATAACGCAGCTCGCCGCACTTGAACTCCTTCAGGAATATTGCGTACACGCCAAAGTTGAAGATCTGTGCCGGCATAGGCCGGGCTTTCGCCAGATCGATCACCGAGACTAGGGGATGGAGGGTTTCCACTCCCCGCATCTTGTTGTATTGATCAACAGTTTCGATCCTAACGATCTTTTCCATCGAACTACTCCTTTTCGGCAATAAAGATAGCTATTTTAAACTCTCGGATGCAAGGGGGCCGCCGTTACCAGTAATACTGGTAAGGAAATCAGGAATCCGTATACAAGCGGCAAGGTATTATCGCACGACCTTTGTGGTACATAAAACTCAAGTTTCTATTGTGGAAAAGAGGATACTAGGGAAAAGCGGTTTGGAGGTCTCGGCGCTGGGGCTGGGTTGCATGGGGATAAGCTACGGATACGGCCCGGCGACCGACAGGCAGGACGCCATTAAGCTCATACGGGCGGCTTATGAACGCGGGGTGACCTTCTTCGATACGGCGGAGGCGTACGGGCCATTTATCAATGAAGAGGTACTGGGGGAGGCCGTCGAACCCTTCCGGAAGGATGTTGTCCTTGCGACGAAATTCGGTTTTGCCGGCGGAGAGGTGAGCAAAGGCATGGACAGCAGACCGGAGAACATCCGGGCGGTAGCCGAGGCGGCCTTGAAACGTTTAAGGACGGATCGCATCGACTTGTTGTATCAGCATCGCGTCGATCCGAATGTGCCTATTGAAGATGTCGCAGGGACCATAAGAGAGCTGATCCTGGAGGGGAAAGTGCGGCATTTCGGAATGTCTGAAGCGGGTGTTCAAAGTATTCGCCGGGCGCATGCGGTTCAGCCGGTAGCGGCCCTCCAAAGTGAATATTCGCTTTGGTGGCGAGAGCCGGAGAAGGAGATCATTCCAACTTTGGAGGAGCTGGGCATCGGCTTCGTACCTTTCAGTCCCCTCGGTAAGGGGTTCCTTACCGGGAAGATCAATGAGACGACTACCTTCGACTCCACGGATTTCCGCAACGTGGTTCCGAGGTTCTCAGCGGAAAACAGGAAGGCGAATCAGTCGCTGGTGGACGTGTTGAGCCGCCTGGCTGCCGGGAAAAATGCGACGCCGGCGCAACTTGCGCTCGCCTGGCTGCTGGCGCAGAAACCATGGATCGTGCCCATACCCGGGACAACCAAACTGACCCGACTGGAAGAAAACCTGGGGTCGCTGCATGTTGCGCTTTCCGCCGGGGACCTGCGGGAAATTGAGGAGGCGGCTGCCGGGATTGCCGTACAAGGAGCGCGGTACCCGCAGCATTTGCAGGAAAGGGTGGGTAAATAGATCGCCCGGATCACCGGGGACTCGGGATGGAGAGCGTGACGTGGAGCAGTAGAGTAATAAATTGCTCTTATGATAAAATCGGCTTTCTTTGTGATGGTATTCTTAGGCGGCATCTTTATTGCCCTGAGGCGGGACGCCATGGCGGCAACCGGCCAACCGGAGTCAACAAGAAATGATTCGAGCATCGGGAAAAATTCCCAACATTATATGCGGATCGCCCGGATCGTGATCGATCCTGCACAGGTGAAAGAATACTATGCAGCATTGCGGGAGGGCATGGAAATGGCGGTTCGCAAGGAGCCAGGGGTACTGAACCTTTGGGCAGTCGCCGAAAAGACCAATCCCACCCATATCACTATATTTGAGATGTATGAGGATGCAGAGGCTTATAAAGCGCATATTCAAACGGCGCATTTCAAGAAATACAAGGCGACCGTACAGAAAATGGTGAAAAGTCTGGAACTTACGGATGTCGATCCGGTTGCATTGGAATCGAAGGGGAAATGGTAGTATGAGACGGCGAACGGGCGAAAGTTCAAGCTTGGTCGAATACTTATATAGTCGTGGACAAGCGACAGCGGTCGTGCCGGGGATTTACATCGAACTAGTTTGCTAAATGGAAAAAACAGACAGAAGCATTCATCACATTTGCATCGCGGCTATCAAAAGGCATACGATGAAGCCCTACGACTTCGAATTTACACGGTTCTATGAAGAAAGTACCGGCTTGAAAAGCCTGTTTCAAGGTATGGAGGTCGATCTGTTGCCAGATGAACTTGTCATTTGCTCGACTCTCATTGATGGCGAAAATTTTAGCGTCTTGACGACCAGGAAGCTGGTAACGAAGGAAAGGGGCAACCTTTTGTCTGGCAGCATAATGGGGGCGAAAGATAAGTTATATGGAGATTTCAAGGGAAATCTCAAAAAGGAGCCTATAACTTTGGGAGCCATCCAATTGGCTAACGGCATTGATCTAAGATATTTTATCGAAACCGGAAGAGCATCGATGGTGATGGTTCATGGAGTAAGGACTAGTATTCGGACGCAAGGAATGCCTGACGAACAGGCAGATAAAATAGCTCGAATTTGGACGCGACAGAACAATTTGCCAGGAAAAGTGTGAGCAATGTCTAGCCGGATTGAACTGCCGGGTTTTCCTCGTTAGTTCCGGTGAAGACGGTGGCCGATACAACGCCATAAATGCCGTAAATTGGAGGATGTGCAAATTGTCCTTTTTTCTATTGGTGATCATCGGCATTGGGACGAGTGGGTACGCCGAGGTTCAGGTCATCCAGGAGCCCAGACACCACAAGGTGCTGGGAAATGAGTGGGTTCGCGTGCTGGATGTCCGCATTCCGCCACATGACACCACGTTGATGCACAAACATTCGACGCCTTCAGTATTTGTGATGATCAGCAATGTGAAGAGCGGCTCGCAGGTGTTGGTAGAACCGGGGAAAGCTCGTGCATGGCTTCAGGGTCATTGTTCCCCCCATGATGAGTTTTGACGTATTCAAATGTGTATATCCCGTCCTTATTATAGGGCTATCGGGGCCGGGTGGTGCTGGTGTCGTGAATGCTCAACACTTTACCAGGAAGGGAGATTTTCTCTTTATTCCTTCCGGCTTGGACCTGGAAATGTATAACGAAAGCAAGACTGGCGAACAGCAGTTTGTGCTACTATTTTTGAAGTAGGCTGTGGTGAGGGGGGCGGTCACTGGGTTTCAAAGGTACAAGCCAGCGGGTGAGAATTCCGGGGGAAATCATCGTCCGGTAAACATGAGAATCCCGAAATGCGCGCTGTCGGCATAGCCCAGACTGCAAATAAGAAAGCGATCACCCAGAAATAACGACAGGTAACCAGCACTGCCGGTGGAAAACAGCGACCTATTCGAGACTGGCAATTTGGATAATTGACGAGGAGATTTGGGGGATGTCGCCGGAATTGGCCGATTTTACTTGCAAAAGCGTCGCCTACCTGTTATCTTAGCCCGATCATTATCCAAAATATCCCTTTGAGGCCGGACAACTTCTAAACTCTAGGTATGCACCGTTCTGCTATGTTGGCTAGGATACTGGTCTGGGGATCAATCCTGTACTCAACGTTTACGTATGGCCAGGTGCCTGTCATCTATTCGTTTTCGCCCGCTGCCGCTCCGGTAGGGGCGTCCGTGACAATCCATGGTTCAAATTTCAGTTCCTCGCCGGGGAGTAACACCGTATATTTCGGGGGCGTAAAGGCCACTGTTACTTCGGCCACCACAAGCACGCTGACCGTGAATGTCCCGGACGGGGCGACGCCTGAGCCACTGTCGGTGACGACCAGTAGTCTCACGGGTTATTCCAGGGCGTCCTTTATGACGACTTTTTCAGGCGGTAGCGCGACTTTTATCGGCAGTTCCTTCGGCGCGCCGGTCAAGCTGACGACGGGGCTTTATCCGTTCTCCGTTTGCGCAACTGACCTGGATGGCGACGGTAAACCCGACTTGATCAGCCCCGGCAATGCCAACAGTCCCAATTCGATCATTTCGTACCGCCGGAATACGGGAGGGACCGGTACGCTGTCTTTTGGGCCGGAAGTTGATCTTCCGGCACCTGCGGGCTCCTTCCCCTACAATATGGTCACGGCCGATCTGGACGGGGATGGGCGGCAGGATGTGGTGTTTTGCGCCAGCACGGCTAGCTTGTGCGTGTATCCGAATACGGGTGCGCCGGGGACGATCTCTTTTGGAACCCGGCAGGATTTGGCTACCGGAACCGACCCTTTCAGCGTAGCGGTCGGAGATCTGGATGGCGACGGGAAGCCAGATGTGGTTGTGGCGAATTACTTGTCGAATACCCTTTCCGTCTATCGGAATATCAGCACCGTCGGTTCCATCGCATTTGCACCGAAGATTGATTTGGCAACCGACCTTGCGCCCCATGCGGTAGTAATCGTTGATCTGGATGGGGATGGCAAGGCCGACCTGGCCGCTGCGAACTCCTTTTCCTCTACCATTTTGCTCTTCAGAAATCAAAGCACTCCCGGGACGCTGTCCTTCGGCACCCCGACCGACCTCGCGACCGGACCGGATGAACCCTTTGGCCTGGCAGCCGGGGACATCGACGGTGATGGCAAACCCGACCTCGTGGTGACCTATGCTAATTTTAATCAGATCAATGGTGCCTCGGTGGCGTTCACGGTGTTTCGAAACGGGAGCAGTGCGGGGTCGTTCGCATTTGGAAGCGCCCAAAACTATGGTACTGGCAACACGCTAAACCCGATTATCGGCGACCTCAACGGCGACGGAAAGCCGGAGGTCGTGATACCAAACGGGGATGCGAATTGTTATGTGTACGCAAACGCTAGTAGTTCCGGAACAATCGTATTGGGAACGCCGGGGAAATACTACGATCTCAACGCCTACGCCGTTGCCATCAGCGATCTGGATGGCGACAACATCCCAGATATGGCGATAGCCAACTTTGTATCCAATAACATCAGCTTTTTCAAGAATACAACGACCGCGCCCGGCATTGCGTCCATCAGCCCGGCGATCGGTTATACGGGCACGTCCGTTACAATCACCGGGGTTAACCTTGGCACAGTAACAAACGTCAGTTTTGGCGGCGTACCCGCCACGTCTTTCACGATCAATTCGCCGCTTTCAATTACTGCCGTTGTCGGCGCTGGCGCCACAGGTGACGTAAATGTCACTGCACCGACCGGCACGGGCAGTTATACCGGTTTTACTTATACAGCGCCACCAAGGATTGCCTCGATCTCGCCTAGCTCCGCCGGAAGCGGGACTACGGTCACGGTCTATGGGACTGGTCTCAGCGGAGCTACGGCAGTCAGCCTCGGTGGTGTTGCCGTAGCTTCCTTTACCGTCGTCGGGGACACGATCGTAACGGCGGTGGTGGGAGCCGGGGCATCGGGTGATGTGGTGTTGGTGACGCCGGGGGGTACCGCGACGCTGCAGGGAGGATTTACGTTCATTTCACCGCCAGTGATCACTTCGTTTTCGCCAACGACCGCTGCCGCCGGAGCGACGATAACCATCACCGGAACCCGCTTTACCGGAGCCAGCGTCCTTTCCTTTGGCGGCACACCCGCATCGTCCTTTACCGTGAACAGCAGCACCAGCATTACAGCTATCGTTGGCGGTGGTTCAACCGGTAGCCTGAGTGTCACCACTCCGGGTGGTACGGGTACTCTTGCTGGCTTTACCTATATCGGCCAAGCAGCGCCAACCCTGACGGCTGTCGCCCCTTTTTCCGGCAAGATCGGCACCAACGTTACGCTCACCGGATCAGGCTTTGATGCAGTAGCCGCAAATGATGTGGTCTATTTTGGTGCGGTCCGGGCCGCCGTGACATCGGCGTCTGCTTCTTCCCTAATTGTAACGGTGCCCGCCGGGGCCTCGCTCCGGCCGATTTCCGTGACTACGCTGGGCACTCACCTGACGGCCTGGTCGGCTCAGCCCTTCAATGTAACGTTCGACACGGGAGCGATACAGTTTGCATTCCCGGTGGCAACCGCAATGGGCGAAGACTTGAACAACAATATCTGCGCCGGTGATCTCGATGGAGATGGTAAGGCCGATCTGGTAATTGCCACGCAGGCGCTGCAGTATGTTGGAACGACAGAAGTCGCGGACAATTTCATCGTGGTAAGGAATATCAGTAGTGGCGGAAAGATCGCCTTTGGCCCCCAACAACCGATCGGCAGCACATTTGGGAATTTTGCGGCGACTATTGGAGACGTCGACGGAGACGGAAAGCCCGATCTGATAATGTTGGGCTATGATACGGTCTATATTTTTCGCAACATAAGTTCACCCGGAACGATTGCTTTCGACACGCCCGCAAAATATCTAACGGGCTATGATGGTCAGGCGGTTGCCGTTGCCGATCTGGATGGCGACGGAAAGCCGGACCTTATCACTGTGAATTCATTTTCCGGAACGATATCCATCCTCCGCAATACCTGTACGTCCGGATATATCTCGTTTACCGATAGGACAGATGTTCCGGCAGGCAACTCTCCTTCCGGTGTATCGGTCGCCGACTTCGACGGCGACGGGAAAAGGGATGTGGCGGTCTCCAGCAACGGCGGCAATAATGTACTCGTCTTCCGAAACCAAAGCGCCATGGGCATTATTGCGCTGTCGAGCCCCTTGTCGATTGCCGTAGGCGCGAACCCTTCAGACATCCAGACCGGCGATCTCGATGGGGACGGCAAACCGGATATTGCAACAAGCAACTATTCCGACAATACGATGTCGGTCATCCGGAACCTCAGCATCCCCGGCAGCTTGAATTTCGCCACGTCGGTCCCCTTTAACAACGGCTATGTGGTCCCGGCTGCGTCGGTCAGACTTGCCATTGCGGACATGAACGGCGATGGGAAACCGGACCTTGCACTGATCAATCAGGCGGAGGGGGGAACGGCTTCCGTGTTCAGGAACGGTAGCACGCCGGGAAACATGGTGTTTACACATATCGTACAGGCGCCTTATGGTGTGGATGTCACCATCACCGGCAGGACGTTCGGCGTGGTGATGCAGGATTTCGACGGCGACGGCCGGCCGGATGTGGCGGCGGTCAACGATTATGATTACGCCATCTTACAGAACCAGGCCGGAACCCAACCTTATATCACATCCTTCTCACCGAAGATTGGCAACGATTCCTCTACCATCACCATTTATGGCAGGAATTTCGATTCGGCCAGCGCCGTTAGCTTTGGCGGTTACCCGGCAAACAGTTTCACTGTCATCTCGCCCACGGAGATCACCGCGGTGCCGCCGGTCAACTCCTCCGGCGCGGTGAGCGTGACGACGCCATTGGGTACGTCCAGCCTCGGCACCTTTATTTACGCTGCCGCACCGGACGTTAATGAGATGCACCCAGCCGTCGGCGCTACAGGCAGCACGATTACGCTGGTGGGGGATAATTTCCTTGACGTTACCGGAGTGTCGTTTGGCGGCACGCCCGCGACATCCTTTAGCATCGTCGATGCCAACCACATCACGGCCGTGGTCGGGCAGGGCAGCGGTGGCACGATCACAGTGACAAACCCCTATGGCACCGGCTTGATCGACGGCTTTATCTATTGGGTGGTGCCGACGATTAGCTCCTTTACCCCAACTGCAGGTGTTCCCGGAACAGTAGTGACGATCACCGGTACGAACTTCACCGGTGCAACCAGCGTTACCTTTGGTCAGACGGCGGCGGACAGCTACACCGTCGTATCGTCAACCGAAATTACTGCCGTTGTCGGCCAGGGCGCATCCGGAAACGTGAGCGTAACCAGCAGTGATGGGCACGTCAACACTCTAGCAGGGTTTGTCTTTGATCCAACGGTCCAGATAACCGCCGCCGGGCTCACCACCTTCTGCCAGGGAGATAGTGTCGTCCTGCGATCTTCTATGGCTACCAACAACCAATGGTATCTGAACAACGCTGCTATTTCTGGGGCCACCGCTGACACCTTACTGGTCACTGCAGGCGGTAGCTACACGGATGAACTGACTTTCCCAAATTTGCCAAATGGCACCTCCTCGCCGATCTCGGTGACGGTTAAATCCATACCGCGGCCGCCGGTCATTACTGCCGCACCGGACAGCGGATTGGAAAGTTCCTACTCGGCAGGAAATCAATGGTACCAGGACACCTTGGCGGAAATCCCCGGGGCTAACGAACGTGTCTATGTGCCGAAGGATTCCGGGTATTATGCCGTCACGGAAACGTCCAACGGCTGCACCAGCGCCCTTTCTTCCGTTTATTTCTACCACCTTCCGGTACCGCCGCCACCGCCACCCCCGCCGGTTACGACGACCACCACAACGGATAGTGTGGTTGCAAGCCCAAATCCAGTCGTCGGGGGCCGCACATTGATCACCTATCATTTCACCGGGGTCAATACGCTAACCGCCCAGTTGTCGGATATACAGGGCCATATCTTGCTGTTGGAACCTGATTTCCCGTCAGGCGCGTATCTTGATATGTCGAACATGTCGAAGGGAATGTATTTTTTGTTGCTACGAGACGCGGACGGGAAGAGGTATGGAAAGATTTCAATTGTGAAATATCGGTAGTATCCGCTGCAGGATGCAACCGAGCCTTCGCGCTAAATCAATGGGTTCACCGGCAAGCACCGGCGTGTTGCCCCCGGCAGAACCCGGTGATGGGTCATGAGGACGCGGAAGTCCATTGGCTTTTTGACATTATTGCGGCGATCCGTTACATTTAGGATCCCGACCTTGTAATCGTGACGACGACCATGGAAGTTAAAGGCGAAGAACTGGAGGTGGCGCTATTTTTTATTTTACTTCATGAAATTCCTGCTTGTTTATCTTATCGCAATTGGGCTCAATTTTTCCTCCAACGCCCAGCCCGCATTCAGCGATAGCATCGCCCGTGCCCGCAACCAGGTCACACGGGCTGGTATGCTCACTCTCGGCGGTTGGGCGGTAGCCAACATTACATCCGGCTTCATCATCGCCGGCCAACAATCGGGAATTACAAAATATGCCTGGCAAATGAATGCCTACTGGAATTTTGTCAACCTCGGTCTCGCCGGCATGGGATACCTCCGCGCCATGAAAGAATCGCACCAGACATTTTCACTGCTTGGCAACTATGATGCCCAAAACGCCCTGGAAAAGATATATATCTTCAACCTCGGGCTGGACCTCGCTTATATCGGCGGCGGATTATATCTGCGTGAGTGCGGACTGAACAGCAGCCATGTAAGAACGGCTCAACAACTACAGGGTTATGGGATCAGCGTTATTGTACAAGGCGGCTTCCTGCTGTTGGAGGACGCGACGATGATCTGCATGCACAAACGCAATACCGCCCGGGTTCGCCGTCGGATCCGGGAGACGGGCATCCGATGAGCTCTTCAACACAAAGGGTTGAAAATAAATTATTTGGGATTGAAACTAACATCGGGACGGTTCACCCCGAAAATACTCTGATAGGTCTCCGAAATAAAATGGAGTAAATGAGTATTTTTATGATTAAACCCCTTGAAT
Source organism: Puia sp. (assembly GCA_035572015.1). Lineage (GTDB taxonomy): Bacteria > Bacteroidota > Bacteroidia > Chitinophagales > Chitinophagaceae > Puia. The sequence continues at coordinate 19,262 of DATNBP010000141.1, forward strand.
GCGCCCTTTGCCATTTGCCTTTTTTTTCCTGTTTTGTACTGCGATCATGAATTGTAAGAAATCGCAGAATGGCTCACCATCTTCCTTTACTATTAGTACTTTGGAGGTCGGCAGTATTACCGAAAGCTCTGCGATTTCAGGCGGCAAAATCGCGGAGGTCGGCTATACCGTTTTGTCCCGGGGCGTCTGTTTTGGAAGTTTGCATTCTCCAACAATTGCAGACAGCACTGTAACGGTGTCGGGTGACACAGGCGTCTTCAATTGTAATTTGTTAAGGCTGGCGGCGAATACGACTTATTATGTCAGGGCGTTTGCAAAGACAAGTGGCAATGTGTACTACGGCAATGAACAAACTTTCAAAACGACGCAATACAGCGACCCTCCGGTCTCACTATTTGCCGCTGTAGGGAATGTGCTCTATGCTGTGGACGCGCAATCTGGCAGAATGAAGTGGCAGATCTCGTTCCCTTCTTACCTGTATTCGTCTCCTTTCTACGCCGATGGGATGATCTTCATTGGATGTAGTGATAAGAAATTGTATGCGATCGATACTACAGGATCGCAAAGGTGGTCGGTATCGATGCCTAGTTGGTCTCCTACAGCAGCGTTGGCAAAAGGAGGTATAGTGTACAAGTTGGACGCATCGGGGGACCTGTTTGCCTTTGACGTGCAATCGGGTGCCCAACTGTGGTCGGTTAATGTTGGTTTTGGGGACGGCGATATCAACTTGTCAGCCGGAGTTATATTTGTGAATGGCAACTATCTGCTGGCTCTTGATAGTAAGATCGGTACAGTCATTTGGAGCGCACACTATGGTGTCGGTACACCTGTGGTCGTCAACAACAGGGTTTTTACAATTGATGGGGGCGCATATCAGATTTTTGAGTACGATGCCAGTACTGGAACTCTACTGAGCGCATTGCCCGCCAGCCCATATACTACCAGTCCATTTCTTGATGGCGTTCAGTTAAAGGTGCGCAATGGATATATCTACGGATTCAGTACTTATCCAAACTTGCCTGGTCTGATAGTCTGTGATACGTTTGGTTCATTGAAATGGACGGCGAATGTAGCCGTGGGCAGTGAAAATCCCTATTACGAGGGTCCGCAGCCCTATTTTTCTGATTCTACAGCATATTTGTTTGATGAAAATGCGGGCATGAGATGTTTTAATGCCAACAGCGGAGCCTATATCAATGGGCCACCCCAGTCGGCGTCGCGTAAGCCATTGTCGCTTACAATAGCCAACGGTATTTTATATTATTCATCCGATTTGTTGTATGCTTTTGACCCATCGACCCGGTCGGTTCTATGGACGATGGACATTGAGCAGAACGATAGTTCTCCCGGTGTCGCACCATGCATTGTGGGTGCTTCGGGTAATGTGTATTTGTATGACAAGAGGTTTGACTGGAAGTGAAATGTATGTTATAACCTGCAGGAAACCGTTGCGGCGACTTGCGTCGGGGCAATGGGATTGACGCTGCCGTCTTCATGCGCGTAGTAACCAAGGGAATTGAAAAAGTTGGAGCACTTGACCGCAAAGGTCAATTGCCGGTAGTGGTATTGCACCGTTGCGTCCGCCTGCAGGAAGGCGGGCAGGCGGATAAGCGCATAATTCTGTTGTGCAGCCGTAGGATGGAGACGGGGTACCCGCCCCGCGTTCATGCCATTCACATACATCCCTGTCAGACCCATCCCAAACCCTTGCAACGCTCCGCGGAATCGATAAAAAGCGCTGCCTGTTATGATCCTCGCAGGGGCATACTGGATTTTGGTCCCTTTCGGATACGTATTGCTTTGCGTGTAGCGCGAGTTGTTATAGCTAAACCCGGCCATCATCGTAACACCATAGATGGGTTTGGCGGAAAGATCCGCCTCTATGCCCTTACTGGTTACCTGTCCTGTAAGTTCCTTGATACTCGTATTGGTGTTACCATTGGCAAGGCTCATTTGGGCGAGGTTGCTGTTGATGATCGTGTAAGCGGTGACATTAAAGGAGATTAGGCGGTCGAACATGTCGGATTTGAATCCGGCCTCATATTGGTTGATGAACGACAACGGCAGGGCTTTGCCTGCGGTGTCAGTGCCGGTATTGGTGTTGAACGAATTGGAATAGCTGGTGAACAGGGAAAGGGTCGGGGCCGGTTGATAAACGATGCCGAACCGGGGCGTGAACGGATGGGCGTTAACGGAGCTCAGCGCATGCTTACCGGCCGAATAGGAGTAGGCATTGCTTTGCGATTGGACATAGCCCAGACGGCCGCCAACTAATACCTTCAGCTTGTCCGAAGTGCTCACCAGGTCCTGGACATACACTGCGGCGGTGAAGAGTGGACCCCTCGTATATGTGTTCCGCGAAAGCTCAGGGATGTCTGTTCGCTGCCCGTATTTTTTCAAATTGAAGATATTGATCGAATCATATACGGCGAGAAGGTTGTAGGCAAGTGTGTTGATCTGATCCTTATCGGCCGATATGCCTGACAGGAACTGATGGCGGATGCCTCCCGTATTGAACTTTCCGATGAGGTCAGCCTGGGCGAGATAGTAATGTTCGTTGCTACCCGACCGCTGAACACCGCGAACCCAATTACCGTTGGCCTCAATGGGGAAGCCCCCCGCATCATCCGGCCGGGTGGTGCCATACAGGTCCACGGTATAATAATAAAACCCATCCAGGCTCCGAAGGTGCCAACGGTCATTGATGTGGTAGGTGGTCGTCACCGTAATGTTGCTTTCGGTAGCCTTATTGGTACTCCAGGGTGCCCCCAGGAACCGCGTACGCGGTAGATCGGCGATCCGGTAATTGATCGCACCGATGCCAAAATCGCTGGTATGCGTGTCGGCGAGATAGTCACCTTCCACCAGTACCTCCGTCTTCTTGCCAGCATTGATCAGCAGGGAGGGATTGATATAGTAACGCTCAGCTTTGACATTGTCCCGGAAGCTGCGCTCCTTTTCGTAGGAGTTTACCACGCGGAAGGCGACCGACTGGCTGCCTGAAAGCGATCCATAGATATCCAGGGTGGGTTTGTAGAAATCGTAACTCCCAGCGCGGAAGCTCATCTCGCCGCCTTGTTCAAACAAGGGCTTCCTGGTGATGATGTTCATTACTCCACCGGCCGTCACGTTTCCCAGCAGGATGGCAGCGCTGCCTTTCAGGAACTCCATTCGCTCGACGCCGCTCATATCGGGCATGATACCGTTATTGAACTTCATTCCGTTCTTGAAAGTGTTGGTACTATTGAACAGATAGCCCCGCCCGCCGATCTCCTGTTGAACCCCGCCGGTGGTCCCCATCACATAGATGCCGGATACATTCATGAGGGCGTCTGCTACGGTGAGCGCCTGCTGCCGGTCGAGTACTTTCTTGTCCACCACAGCGACGCTTTGAGGCAGGTCGAACGCTGCTATTCCGGCTTTTCCGATATTTACTTTTTGTTGATTTTGTGTTCTGATCGCCACGACGGTGATTTCCTTTAGCAGTTTATGGGAAACAGCCAGTTGAATGGATATCCGGATTTCTTTGACGCCTGTCAGGTGTACATTTTGATGGACGGTTTCATAGCCCATCAAAGAGACCTGAACATCGTAAGAACCGGGCGGAACATGGTTAAATCGGAACATTCCATTCTCGTTGGTGACTATCGCCCTTTCCAGTTTCTGGATGGTCACGGTTACATCCGCTGCGGGTTGACCATCCTCCGTTACAACCTTCCCGGAAATGGAGCCTCCTTTCTCTTCGCCGCCATTGGCAATCGCAACATTACGCGGCGCCAGCAATAAACATAGGACAATAGTTCCGTAGAGTGTAACAAATCCGTTACAACGGATGCGAAGAAAACTTTTCACGTACTTCCGATTTTCGCGGCAAATTAGCCCGCGCCATCGAGCTGCACCTTCTCAAAAGGGAAAAGCAAATGCCGGATCGGGAAAAACTACGCCTTGCCATTGTTGTTTGCTCTGGTCGATAACTACAAGACCTATGTCGTAGCGTGTTATTGAGTTAGATCCTGCCGGTGTGAAAGATTGAAATAGTGGCAGTTCTATGTCAATATCGGATTGACGCTTTCGCCTTCAAAATGATGGTTGGTACATCTATGTATGATAAACTATCTCAGAAAATATGCTGTAGCCGTGGCATCAATCGTTTGGGTAGCCGGCTGTCCTGGATAACCCTGATCGGTCACTTGGTGGATGGTGGTCATGATGACGAGGGTATCGCCGTGAAACGTAAATTTTGAGCCAACCGGCGTCGTCTGGCTGACGCCGCTTCCATCCACTGTAAAGAACCCCCCGGCAGGATAATACAGCGAATCGGATCCAATGACCTGGTACTTTACGGAACCACTGGTAGGCGGTATGCCTCCCTCGTCGAGACTCCTGGTAGTGACGAGTAATTGTCCATCTTCATAGCTGGAATCCTCCGATAGAGTGCTAGACTCATAACTAACGTTTGATTCCTTCTCCACGCCATTGTTAAAGGCGATCGTGCCAGTATTATGCGTTGTAGTAAAGTCGGAGATGGTCAGGTCGGTATATTCATCGGCTCCGAAGGATTGGTCAACCGCAGAGTTTGTATGTGCGGTCATATAGATAAAGCCCCATGTCCCGCTGAGCGAATTGCCCGAACTGCCCGAGCCGCTATTACTTTTCTTACAGGACACTGAGGCTAACACCAAGAGAATTGGTAATAATGGTAACTTCTTTCTCATATTTTGCAAATTTGGCGGCCACATGTGATCGGAAAATAACAGTGTACCACTTTTTGGAAAGCTGAGTGTACCAGTTTATCAGAGAGCAAGAGTACTGATCGTTGACGTGCAAAGCTAATTATTTTGGTTGACATGCAGAACAAGGGAAAGATGAGAAGTGCCTTTATGCTGATGCCTTAGAAAACCCCATTAAAAAGATCTATGGGCGAAGCCCATTCCTT